>BJFP01000026.1 GCA_014189875.1 Verrucomicrobiota bacterium
GCCGGCCACGGTGATCTCTTCGGATTGAAGCGGCCCTTCGAGCCGCTGTCGCACTACCACAACTACCTCGCGACGCAGGCGGCGCGGCTGCTCACGAAGTTGCAGGATACGAAAGAAGGCACCGGCACGATGCTGGACAACACCCTGCTCGTCTTCATGAGCGATTCGGCCAACCAGCAGCACTCGTGGAAGAATGCGAACTGGCCGGTCGTGCTCGTGGGCAATCTCGGTGGCAAGCTGAAGTCGGGGCAGTTCCTGTCGTACCCGGTCAGGTCGGCTGATGGTCAATACGGCAACCAGACCTTCGGCATGACGCACGCCACGAATCCCTATACCAACGCCCTGTACGCCACGCTGCTGCACGCGATCGGCAAACCTTGCGACGCGTTCAACCGGCCCGCCGCCTCGCTGGAGCCCGCGCTATACGGCCCGCTCGGCGAACTGCTCAAGACGTAGGAAATGACGGGCCAGAGCGACGGACGGGCAACTCTTTCCGTTCTGCGAACGGCCTGGTGTTTACGCACCGATCACGCAACACGCTTATCCAGATACACACCGGCTCATTGAGGCTGCCGGGAACCCAACCCCAACCATGAAGACGACACTCGCAACTCTCATTCTGACACTCTCGATGTTCTCGGCGGCGACGGCTGCCGGGCCGGGCGCTGACGGGAAATCCGTAATCGCGTTCGTTGACGCGCATTGTATGCGCTGCCACGGCAAGGAGGATCCGGAAGGGGATATTTCCCTGCACACCCTTTCCCCGGATCCGAAATCCCCAAAGGAGATCGAAATCTGGAAGAAAATTTTCGAGCAGCTCGACAGCGGCCAGATGCCGCCGCGGAAGGCCAAACAGCCGTCCCCGGTGGTTCGGCGGCACGCGATCGCGTCGGTCAAATCAACCTTGAAGGCCGGCGGCGTGAAGTTCGACGAACTCAAGGAACTCTCCCCGAGCCGGGGCAACTGGGTCGATCACGACGAACTCTTCTCCGGCAAGGCCGAGGGTGAAGCCGGCACGCCCAGCCGTGTCTGGCGGGTGTCGCCCGAGAGTTACAAGCAGTTCTTTACCCGTCTCGACCGCCAATTCGGCGAGCAACTCAGATTGGAAGGTATCATTCCGCCGTGGTCGTTGCCCAGGAAGTGGGACTTCACCGACTACTCCTCGCTCCACCGGCTCAGTGGCGCGGAATATGAACATCACCTGCGGAACTGCTCGATGGTCGCGAAGAAGCTCGTCGCCGGCGCGATGCGGTCGCAGCTCAAGAAACTGGCGGGGGCGCTTGGCGCGGGGAAGTCCGCGACGCCCGAACAACTGGAAGCGGCGGTGGCCGAAACGTTCGAAGTGTTGCTGCGCCTGCCGCTCGACCCCGCCATGTTGAAGTCGCAGGGCGACAACCTGGCGAAGCTTCTCCAGTCCCTGGACGGCCCCTTGGCCGGGGAGCAATTCCTGATCTCCGTGCTCTGCCATCCCGAGGTTCTGTATCGGATCGAGAGACCGGATGGGGATGTGAAACGGGGCCAGATGCCGCAGCGACATCTGGCGCGGGCTATCTCGTTCACGCTGACCGACCGGGAGCCGGATGCGGTGCTGTGGCAGGCGGCGGTCGAGGGGAAGCTCACGTCGGGCGCTGAAGTGCGGAAGCAGGTCGAACGCATTCTGAACGACCCGGCCATTCCCAAGCCGCGAGAGTTGGGCTTTTTCCAGGAATACTTCGGTTACACGACCGCCCCCGATGTCGCCAAGTGCACGGCCACCGTCAACGAATTGCAGTCGGAGATCGGCTGTGGTTTTCAGATGGGATTCGCGGGCGAGTTTGTCCGCGACACCGACCGGCTCGTCGAGTGGGTTTTGGAATCCGACAAGGATGTGCTGCGGACCCTGTTGACGACGCGAAAGTCATTCATGCGGGGGAATTCTCCGAAGGAGTATCACAAGCGAGTGGCCGCCCTGGTCGAACAGAAGCAGCGGAACGCCGAGCGGGCGGCAAAAGAAGGCAAGCCGTTCGATGAAACAGATTTCAAAAAAAATCTGGGAAAACTGCTCGATGGGGCCAAAGGGCAATTTCAAGGAGGCAACTACGGCATCCTGCTGGCCATCTATGGTATTACATCGCAAGATCCGAAACGCTGGTCGGACTTTGTGTCGAACCAGCACGGACGGCCTGTCCTCATTGCGAAGCCCCGAACTCCTGCGCTCGACTTCGACGAGTGGCTCGCCGGCAAACCGTACGACGCGCATCCCGAGGAGCGGATGGGCATTCTGACGCAGGCCAGTTGGCTGGTCTCGATGTCGTCAAACTTCGACAACCACGCGATTCATCGCGGTCGCTGGATCCGCGAACGGCTGCTCGGCGGCCGCATCCTGGAGGTGCCCATCACCGTCAACGCAATGCTCCCGAACGAGCCGCACCATGGACTGCGCGACCGGATGCGGGTCACCCGCGAGGAATATTGCTGGAAATGCCACAAGACGGTGGACCCGTTGGGTCTGCCTTTTGAACAATTCGATCATATCGGCCGGTACAGGACTGCGGAGATCGTCGTGGACAAGGAAAAGACCGACAAGGATATGGCCAAGAACGCCCAAAGTCGCCGGACGATGACGACCAATTCATTCGACACGACGGGCGCCATCACGGAAAGCGGCGATCCGAAGCTGGACGGCCCGGTGAAGGGACCATTCGAGTTGATCGAGAAGCTGGCCAAATCGGAGCGCGTCGAGCAGGTGTTCGTGCGGCATGTCTTCCGCTATTTTCTCGGCCGCAACGAAACGCTCGCCGACGGACCGACGCTCGTGGCCGCGCACAAGGCCTATCGGGACAGCGGCGGCAGCTTAAAGGCCCTGCTGGTCTCGCTCCTGTCCTCGGAGTCCTTCCTCTACCGCACGGTTCCCGTCCTTGCAAAAAATTCCCCATGAATACTTCCGCGTGGCGGCACCCGCTCTTTTTGCTGATACTTGACGGACACAACCTTCGGTGACCGCCGTGATTGCCGGAGCTGGGACCGCTCTGGTCAAAGCGCAGTGATTTTTGACCGTGGGACGGCTGCCTTTTTTTGTGCATGCGTGTAGCGAATCGCCCATCATGCAAACGCGGGAAGCGATTCCGATTTCCCAAAAAACAAATTTCTTAATATTCTGTAAAGTTCGGTGTCCGAATGACTTGCGAGCGCTTGATTCGCAAGAAATAAGCGTCTCCAAGGAGCGTGGCAAAACAATTGCTAGGCTCGGGTCGTCGCCGACCAACTCGGCGACATCAAAACCAACCAAACACCAACAACATGAAACTGAAATCGATCAAAAACCCTGTCCTGAAAACGATGCTCGCATTGACCGCCTGCACGAGCTTCACGACTTTTGCCGGCACACCCGCCGTCAAGAGCAAGAACGTTGTGAAGCCCGAAGCCGCGCCGCTCTTCACCGGTACGGTGGACGTCGGAGTGGACTCCCGCTACTACTTCCGTGGCCTTTGGTTCGCGGACAACATCGCGTGGTCCGGCGTGAACCTCAGTGTTCCGCTCACCAGCAATCTGACGCTCGGCCTTGGCGCGCTCTACACGAGTACCGTGGACACCCGCGTGAACAACCTCGGGCTGAACGACACGCTCGATTACTCCGAACTCGACCTCACCGCCTCGCTGACCTACGACGCGAAGTTCGCGAAGTTCCAGCTGGTTTATACCAGCTACCAGTTCTTCGACGGATTCAGCGGCACGACGTTCGGCCCGGCCGGGTCGGCCCGTTTCGGAGCTGGCGAATATAACGTTCTGCACGTTAACGAAATCGGCTTTGTCGCCAGTTCGACTGTCGCGGGTCTGAACTTCTACGGCGCCTACTATTACGACTTCAACATCGGCGGTGCGTACTTCGAAGTCGGCGCGGATTACCCGATCAAGGTGAACGACCGGCTGTCGATCATCCCCGGCATCAAAGGTGGATACGGCTTGGATTATTACAGCAATGGCGCTCCTGAGAACGGCCTCGTCGGTGGTGTGACCAGCGGGTTCACCCACTTGCTCGCCACGGTGTCCGCTCCGATCGCGATTACCAAGACCGCGACGCTGACGCCTTACGTGGCGTATAACTTCTCGGGCCGCGCCCGTGTCGCCAACAACCTGACGAACGACGAGATGTTTGGCGGCGTGAAGCTCAGCGTGAGCTTCTGAGGTGTGACACGCTGTCAACCGCGCGTAAAGTAATCGCAGTATGACAACGAAATTCACCTTTCAAGGGCATGTCGAAAACGACGCACGTCTGCAAATCGTGCGGTGGATCGATGTTCCATTGCTCAAGCCATTGAACTGACGCGGAACTGGCCTGCCAGAGTTGCGCGCGGCATTGATGCCGTCGCGGAACGCGGCCGGGCGGCATCGCGAAGGAATTACCCCGTTCAGACGGATGGCGTCTGGGCGGGGATTTCCTTTTTTGGGATGGCGGGGAGTCGATCACTCACCCGCCCTGGGTCGTCGCCGGTGCGGAATTGAAAATTGTATTCCCGTGGGTTTCCCGCCATCGTCTGGACAAGGTGCAACATTCATCACTCGTCGCGAAACGCCGTGTAGCCGGCGGGAGGAAATGGTAGTGCCCCGGGCTGGCATGTCACCAAGCCGTTGGCCCTCGATACATCGGCGTCTCAACCGTTTTTCGGCTATCAGCCGGTTTTCAACTTTAGTTGTTATGAGTCGTTCCCTCGACGTATTCCTTGGCGCGCCGGGTGCGCGGGTCAGCGAACCCGGTAGATTCCCTGCGCCTCGTCCCACATCAGGCGATCTTTGTTTGCCTGCCACCAAGCGTCCCATTCGGGCTCCGTCCTGACAAATGAAAGCGGAACGAGGTTGACATTCCCGTCGATCGGCTGGCCGGCGATCCACTCCTTCCATTCGCGTTCGATCGTCGCGAAGGGTTGCCCGTAGCTGCCGACGAGAATTTCCTCCGGCTTTGCCTCCTTGCCCTTGGCCTGTAGTTGCTGCACAAAGCGGCGCAGATGCCCTTTCTTGTGCAGGAAGAGCATGAACGAACTGGCCAGGCAGGGCTCTCCCTCCTCGATCAATCGCGATAAGGTGTACGCCCCGATCTTTTCCTTGGCGACCGGAAAGCGCCAGTTGCTGAAGTAACCGACCGAGATATGCAACGTGCCGTCGTTCGCGACGTAGCCCATGAATTTCTCGAAGAACATCGGAATGCCTTCGTTGATCCAATCCGGATGGTGATCCATGCCGCCGACGGTCTGAAAATGATGAACCAGTTCATGCATCGCCGTTCCAAGTCCCCTTTCGACATTTACCACCAGCGTGTTCCGGGCAGGCTGGTAGTAACCGAACGGCGAGGGCGGTTTGCCGGGGGCGTGGAATGCTTCGTAGTCCGCCGTCTTGCTGAACAGGAGCATGACCAGTTTCTTCCGTTGAACCACCGGGAAGTAATTGGTCCCAAAATAGTTGTAGAAGCCCTCGAAGACGGCGGCGTAGTGTTTGGCTTGCGCTTCGGAAAGATCGGTGTGGATCACGAAATCACGCGCCTCGATTTGCCGGGTCAGCGTATCGCGGGCGACCTCCGACGCAGACTTGCCCGATGCCGCCTTGCCCGGTGTGGCTTCGGCGGATAGGGGCTTAGCGGACGCGGGCTTGTCAGAGTCGGTCTTCTCAGGCTTCTGATCCTTTCCCTCAAACGTTTTCAGGATCATTTCCATCCGCTTGCGCTGCTCCTCGCTGTCCTTCGCGGGCAAATGGTCCATTGCCTTCCGGATGGTGGCCAGGGACTCCGCGATTTTGCCGTTCGCGCGCTGGGCGAACCCGAGAGTCTGGAGCAGCCGCGGGTCATTGGGCTGGGCCGCGACGGCGCGCTCGGCGAAGCGCAACGCGGCGACCGCATCTATCGGGTGGGTGAAATCACCGCCCAGACAGACCTGCGAGGCCTGCTGCTGCAGGTTGATGTTCCCCGCGTCCGCATCCGCCCAGCGACGGACGATTTCAATGGAACGCGGGACATCTTTGAGCGTCGAGGCCAACGTCTGCATCTCCTTGAAACCGCCGGCAAGGCCGCGCGCCGGCTCCAGCTTGATGGCCGCCTCCAGGTCCTCCAGTGCTTCGGCGAAGCGTTTCTGCGCCTGGCGATGGCGCGCACGGCGCAGGAGATCCGTCACGGTCGTCAGGTCTTTCCCCTCGAGCGCGGCTGTCGTGTCGATCGGCTTCACAGGAAGCTCCGCCGAAAACATCAGCCGCGGGTCGCCGCGGGCGATGAGCGAGGCGATCAGCGCGTCCACCGTCCGCTTCGGCGTGGCGGATGCAAGCTCCTTGCCGCCGCACAGCACGCGCACCGGTTGGTCGAGATCCGCCATGCGGTCGTCGAGCAGGAGGACGAGTTCCTCTACATGCTCGGCTTCTTCAATCGTCACCGTGTTGCCGTCGCGGCTCGCGACGATGCGCTGGTAGGCGCCCGGTTTTTCGTTGCGCAGCCAGCTGACCTGCCGCGCGTAGTGCGCCGCCGAAGCCCAGTCGCGCTCGTTCAGTTTGTCAATGTCCTCCTTCGAGTTCCCCACCGTGGGAAAGGGCTGCTGCCAGACGATGCGCTTTGGTAGCGGGTCGCGCGTATGCAAGGCGAGCCAGCCCGGCGCGTCGCCGTCTCTGATCTGGTGCCCCTGGCCGGCGTGTTCCTTAAACACCACCTCGTAGCCCGCCGGATCCCGTTCATGAAACCCCTTGAGCGCGGCGGCGAACGCGCGGGACAGCGGCAGGCGGCCGAAGGCGAGATCGGTGCCGCCGGACTGGATCAGGATGGGCGTGTTGCGCAGGTTGTCGGGTTGACTGCGCCCGGTCGGGCCCACGAATCCGGCGCCGGAGGTCGCGGACACGGCGGCCCAGCGGTCGGGCAGGGCCGGTCCGAGGTGCATCACGCCCCAACCGCCCATGGAAAAGCCCATGAGGTAGATTTTGTCCGGGTTGACATCCCACAGCGCCATGGCCTCGGCCAGGATGCGATCGAGTAGGGGATAGTTGATCGGGTCGTACCAGCTTTCGGCCAGGTCCCGCAAGGAACGCGGGCAGAGGTAGAGCCCGGTCCCGATCGCGTACTGCGACCGGGTCAGCGCCCAGCAACGATCATTGTCCCTCTGAACATTCCCGCCCGCATGCAGGTTGATGTACAGCGGCCAGCCACCCTCCGGCTTCTGGCCGAACACGCGGGTGAAGTAGCGCATGACCAGCGCCTGTTTCTTTTCCGGCGCCGGCCACCACGTCGCGGGGACGATGCCCTTGCCCGTCTTCCAAGGGTCACCGAGTTCGATCTGCTGCGGGGTTCGCGTTTGCTTCACATGCTCGACCCAAGCCGTCCAAAGGGCCTGGCGCCACTTCTCCGCGTCCGCCTTTCCGAGCGGCGGCAGCTTGGCGTCCGGGCGCGGCGTAATGGCTCGCACATCGGGCGCGAGTGCGGCGTGATCCGCGTGAGCCTGGATCAACTTGAGCAACTCCGACTGCTCCGGAACAGGCACGTCGCCGGCAAACGCGAACGAAGCGCACAACCAGAGACCAAGCACTCCAAAGGCTGAAAAACGGTAGTTCATTTGCGTGTCACCCCTTTCGGCGTTGCCGTGCTTGCTAGTCAATTGCTTTCGCGCCCGCTGCACCGGAAACGGTCAGAACGGGGACGAGCGTCGGGGACTGAGGGAGTATGGAGGAAAGTTCAATCCGGATCGACACGGGGAGGAAAGGAGGCGCGCTCTTTGAACTTCAGCGGCTCTGTCAGGAGTTGCCGCACGCCCTCTTCCACGACCACAGCCTTGCCGGTTTTCGGGATGACGAAAAAGCCATACACGGCCTCGTCTTTCGCCCCCACGGTGAGCACGCCCTCGGCGGGAATCGTTAGCCGCGCGGCTTGCGCAGTCTGGTAGGTCTTGTTTTCAAACCGCAGGACAACGCGCTCCTTCTCTTCGACCAATGACACCGCCTGCAGACCCGCATTGTTCATCTTGGCACCTTGGAACACCGCGACAATCATGCATTGCCCGAAGTCCACGGCGGGCAACCCGAGCGGATTGTGAAAAAGATCGTAATCCGGTGATTCCTTCGAGGCTTTGTGTCGCTGCCACGTCTTGATCCACTCGGCCTCGGATCGGATCAGGAAACACCCGCGTTCTCGGACGCGGCTGTCTGTCCCCGTGAGCGTGAGATACGGCTGCGGATCCTTACGTTTTTCGTCGGCTGAAAGACAGCGATGCCCCATCGCAAGAAAGACGGACAGGATGAGCAGTGGAATGAGAGCGGCACATGGATGAGGTTGGAAAAAGCGGGTGTTCATGGGAGTCATTGATACTCCATCGCGGAGGGGAAGTTGTCAGGGAGATGTAAAAAGGTCGTAAGAGTGACGGGTTGAGACCGAAGGGAGCCACGGAGTAGCCAAGGGAGGCACCCGGAAAAGGGAAGAACCGTTGATGGAAAACGCAGGGATGACACTCGATGATGCTCAATGCCATCTCGACGGTCTTCCTCGTGGCCACCGCCGCGCTCGTCTGCGCAGTCGGGCGCATTCGGCAAATCAATCGGTGATCGCTGCCTTCGCTTTCAAAGCCATCCAGAGACTCTCCACCTTGGACGTTGTGTCCGGCGTTGGCGGTTCCCCTATGGCATTTTCAAGCCGGGTCTGATTTCCCGGCATGACGGGAGCTATTTTGCCGTTGGAGCGTTGCAAGCCACGCGCAAACCAAAGTAGCTGCGGGCAAGGCCGGGGGAGGCCAAGGTTGCTTCCCGTCCGCGGAAAGCGGCCTGGCAGCGCCTCGGGATGTCCCCGAACCCCCCGCCTTTCGTCACCCGAAATTCGCCTTCCTTGTTGAGCGGATCATCCTTCGGGCCGGTTTGAGCAAAGAGTTTGTCATACGCATCCTCGCAAGCTTGGTAGAGGTTTCCATGCATGTCATGCAACCCCCAGGGATTCGGCGGGTATGCATCCACCGGGGAAGGCTTGCCGATGCCGCTGCCCACGAAATTCATCTTCTTCGGATCGGGTTCGTTGCCATACCAGAATTTCGTCTTCGTCCCAGCACGGCAACTGTACTCCCTCTCCGCATCCGTGGGCAACCGGTAGGTTCGCCCGGCACGCTGCTCTTCCGGGTCGGCGTTCAGCTTCTTGACGAACTCCTGGGCGGTGTTCCACGAAATTGAATCCACCGGCAATTTCGTTTCGTCGCCATCCTTGTGGTTCGACGGGTTCTTGCCCATCACCTTCGCAAACTGCGACTGGGTGACGAGCATCGCCTGCATGTAGAACGGCTTGGTGATGCGGACCTGGTGCGGCTTGTTGTTATCCCACTCGTCGTCGCCCATCATGAATTCCCCGGCCGGGATCAGCACGAATTTCATGCCGAGGGAGTTGGTGAACTCCTTCAGCGCCGGCGTCTTCGTCTCCTCCGGCTTTGACTGCGACAGGGCCGGCCGGGCGGTCGCGAACAAGAACAGTATCAAAACGCCACACGCCCGTGTCGCCGCCTGCATGAACCGCCTCGCGGGGAAACTTCCGCCGATCCCTGAGCGGACATTTTCGACTGTCGCGAAACCGGCATTGCGCCCACCGCGCCGTGGAAGCACGGGATGAGGGTTGTCGCCGCGGGCCGAAGGAGTCTGTATTGAGGGATGGAGCTGGGTGTTCATAGGTTTGATTTTGGAAGCGGGATTGGATTGCCCGGGAAACGCCTGCTGGAGCAGGCGGGGCGGTCGGATGGCTGCCGCTCGCTTGGAAGCGCACCACCTTGGACGCTGGTCTCGTTACGTGGGAACGAGGCCGGCAGGCAAGCGGATTGTGCGGTGTGGGGCGGGATTCAAACCAGAGGCAGTTGACAGGGCTACCGAGGGAAACGCCTCGAACATGTTGCCACTTGATGCCGAAAAAGCCGTTCCAATTCGATTCGGAGCCTGCCTTCGCCCCCGGGGCCGCGGGCGTGCCTTCCGCCCGGAGGGAATGAATGGGCCTCCCGACTGCCGTGAACGCGGCGAGCGCCGCGGTGGATCGGAGAAACGCATGGCGGGCGGGGGGTATGTCGCTGCACGGGGATGGGGAGTGTGGTTGTGAAGTCGCGTGCCTGCCGGATGTTGAGGCGCGGGGTGGCTTCGCCGCGGACGATACGCCCGCCGCGAGTCTGCGAACCTCGTTGTGGTGGTTGCCGGTCCGGTGATTGGAAAGGCAACTTGCGGCCGGATTGGCGTCCGCGGGTGGGGATCCTATTTCCAGTAAGCTGGCAGCGTAGGCTTGGTTTCGCGGAGGATGCCGATGATGGCCTGGCGGTCACCTTCGCTGAGATGCTCGAAAGCGGCTTCACCCGATTTCGCGTGCAGGATATCCCAAAGCCGGCGGTAGATGCACTCGAGCGCCGCCTCGGGCAGGGTGTCGAACATCTCGCTGTAAATCATGTAGCTGCATGGATACTTGAAGAGCCGGCGTTCCAGGTCGAACTCACGCAGCGAGCGCCCTTTCGAGTCCCTCGGTCCGCGCGCCGCAAACTCCCGGGCAAAAGGCGTTGTTCCCTTCACAGGGTCAGTCAGCGGTATTTCACCCGAGAACAGCAGATATCTGACCGCGGGTTCACAGGCGTCGCGGATTCGCCGCTCCGTCTCCGCGGAGCGGCCCTTATCCGGCGCTGCCGTGTTGCCGGCGGGCTGCCCGAAGAGGATCTCGCGGACCGAAAAATTGGCCCGCGTCAGGCGGTTGTGCATCTCGGCCTGATGCTCCATGACCATGAGCGCGACCACGTCGCTATGCGGCGTCAGATGAATCTTGGGGCGAAACCTGTCTTCCAGATTCACGAGATTGCTGGTCGCGGCCAGCTCCTTCTCATCCGGCACGCGCATGCCCTTGACTATCATATTGCCCAGATGGACCTGCCCGCCGGTGGTTCCTGATACATACCACCCTCCCCACCGCCTCTGGAAAGGGGTGGAGTGATCCACGCGGAAAAAGTCCATGGACCGGTTCGGCTGGCCATCGGACTCAGGATATACCGACGTCAGCACATTCCCCGGCATTCCCATACTGGATGAGGAGGCGTGACACAGCAGGCAGCGGTTCGTCTGCCGACGGAACTTCGGCTTGTCCCGCGTGTCTTGATCGAGGGCATAAAACACCGCTCCCAGCTTCGGGTCCGCGGCGGTTATCTCCAGCATTTCGCTGCGATGGCAGTAACCGACAAAGACATCGTCGTTGAAGTAAATGGCGCGGGGCGTACGCGGGCCAATGCGGTCCAGTTGCAGGCTTGTTTTCGAGAAAACGAGCGTCTGCGACGAGGTCGAAACACCAAGAGCCTTGAGGAGGGCCGGCAGGTAGCCGAACTGCTCGTCGTGCTGAAGCACAACGGTTCCCGCGAGGATTTTTTCCTCCAGGCGCGTGATGACGTTGGCGTCCTTCGCCTGGGAGTAGTTGATCGGATCGCGCTCAATATCGACCGCAAAAGCCCGCGCCGAAAACAGGAGCACGACGGCCAGGATGCCGGGAAGAGCCCGTAGGAATTCGCCCTTGCGCTTGGCGGCGTGCGGACGGCCAGGGCGGGGATCGGGTCCGGGGCAGGGGATACGGCCTTCGGGCGTGTTTGCGATTCGCGTGTGCATGCTGGCGATGGTAGGAGCGTTCGCGCTCGCCGCCAAGCGCGAACGTTCGAGAATCCTCGCAGCGGCGTGATGGGGGTTTTCATCTGTACCCTCCCCGCCCCGGGCGTTCACGATGAGGCGGACATATGACTCCGGCGATTGAATGGATGGCACATCTTAACTCGGAACCAGAGGACGTGAATACACGGCGCTGCCATCCATTTAATTGCCGGGTAAATAATATCGAACCGCCGCATTAAATCCTTGCAGTTTGCGGGAATTTCTTTGCAGTGATTCTCATGCATCGCCTGTCGTTCATCCTGACCCTGTTCGCCGCCCTTTCTTCCAGCACGCTTCGCGCGGAGGACAAGCCCAAGGTAGCACCGAAGCCGACTCAGGCCGAGTTGGATGCGACCGCCGCCATCAAGAAGGCCGGCGGGTCAGTCACGCAGTTGGCTCAGGACGACAACCGATGGGACGTTTCCTTCCATCTGGCCGAGGGCAAGATGGGCGACGATCAGATAGCGACGGTGAAGCCGCTGGCCAATGTCATCCACGAGCTGAATCTCGGAAAAACCGAAGTCACCGACAAAGGATTGGAGCACATCAAGGGTTTCAAGAGCCTGGTCAAACTCAACCTGAAGGAGACGAAGATCACCGATGCCGGCCTTGCGCAACTTACTGGATTGGCGAATCTCGAGTACCTGAATATTTACGGCACGGCGGTCACCGACGCCGGATTGAAGTCGCTGGCCGGACTGAAAAAACTCAAGAAGCTCTACGTCTGGCAGACAAAGGTGACCGAGGAAGGTCAGGCCAGGTTCAAGGCGGCCAACACCACCGCTCAACTGATTCCTGACATCGCACTCGAGAAGCAGCGCGCGGAAATCGAAGCCAAACTCAAGGCGGAATCCGAAGCCAGGGCCAAGGTGGAGGAAGTGAAGAAAAAGGAAGAGGAGGCGAAGAAAAAGGCTGAGGAAGAAGCTAAAAAGAAGGCAGCCGAAGAGGCCAAGAAGAAGGCCGACGAGGCCAAGAAGCCCGACGAGGCCAAGAAGCCCGACGAGGGGAAGAAAAAAGCCGAGGAAGGCAAGAAAGAGGAGAAGAAGAACTGACCCGCTCTGCCACGCAGACTCGCAAGAGATTGCTCAGCCCGTGGTGGGACAGGGCGGAGGAGAGTGGCCATTTTCGGAAGCGGTCAGGCGCGTCGAAGGGCTTCAACGGCTGACACTCCCATCCATGCGTGCCCGTTTCGGCGCGGGGGCAGGGGATGATCCGGCGGCGGGTCCTACGCGAGGATCTCGCGCAGCACGTGCCCGCCGACATCCGTGAGGCGGAAATCCCGGCCATTGTGCCGATATGTGAGCTTCTCGTGATCCAGCCCCATGAGGTGAAGAATGGTCGCGTGCAAATCGTTCACGTGAACCTTCTTTTCGACCGCCTTGTAGCCGAACTCGTCGGTCGCGCCGTAGTGAAAGCCTCCGCCGCGCGTCCCGCCGCCTGCCATCCAGATGGTGAAGGCATGTGGATTATGGTCCCGGCCGAGGCTCCCTTGCGAATCGCTGGTGCGGCCGAATTCGCCGCCCCAGATCACGAGCGTGGAATCGAGCAGCCCGCGCGATTTCAGATCGGCAAGCAATGCCGCGGCAGGCTGGTCCGTTGCCGCGGCACACGAACGGTGGTTTTTCTCGATGTTATCGTGGCCGTCCCAGGGAACGTCACCTACCGAACCATCGCCGCTGGCGCCCCGGCCGGCAAAAATCTGGATGTAGCGCACTCCCCGTTCGATCAATCGCCTGGCGATGAGGCACTGGCGGGCAAATGGATCAGTGTTCTTGTCGCCGACGCCGTAGAGCTTTCTGGTCTCCTCGCTTTCTCGCTCGAAATCGAGGGCTTCGGGAGCGGCGGCTTGCATTCGGTAGGCGAGTTCGAAGCTGTTGATACGCGCAGCGAGGTCGGCTTGCGAGGGGCGGGTCTGTGCGTGGGTGCTGTTCAGATCCCGCAGAAAATCGAGCGCGGCCCGCTGCTGGTCGTCGGTCTCGTCCTTGACCCGCAGGATGTTGTCGATGGCTTCCCTCCGTCCCGCATCAAGCGCCAGCGCCTGGTAGGTCTTTGGGAGGAATCCCGTGGACCAGATCTGATCGTCTCCGCGGGGTCGTTGACCGTGCATCACGACAAACGCCGGGAGGTTCTGATTTTCGGTTCCCAGTCCGTAGGTGATCCAGGCCCCCGCGCTCGGACGCCCGGGAACATTGGTTCCGCACATCAGCTCGATCGAAGCGGGTGCATGGTTGTTCCCTTTGACATAGCAGGAGTGGAGGAAAGTCATGTCATCCACATGCCGTGCAAGGTTCGGCAAAATATCGGACACCCAGGTGCCGCTCTGCCCGTGTTGCTGCCAGCCGAATGGCGATCTCAGACATTTTCCGCTGGTCGCGAAAAACCCGGTTTTCGGATCGCTGCCAGGCAGGATCTGGCCGTGGCGCGTTTGCAACTCCGGCTTGTAGTCCCATGTATCCATCTGGGAAGGAGCGCCGGTCATGAAAAGCCAGATGACAGCCTTCGCCCTTGGGGCGAAGTCCGGGCTGCGGGGAAGCAGCGGGTTGACGGCACTGCCAGTGCTGGCGGCGCGGGTCTGTTCGTTCAGCATCGACGCAAGCGCGAGGGATCCGAATCCGTGGCCGACCTGCTGGAGGAACTTGCGGCGCGTGGGAAGACTGAGTTCCCCTGGGGTGTGATGGCTAAACATGGCGGGTGTGGGATGAAAAGGAACGGGCGGATCCTGACGCTAAGTTGCTGGGGAATACGGAGAGTCCCGCGGAGAAAAACGGAAAGGAAGCGCACTGTATCCCTCTCACATCATTCCCCGCCTCTGAGTCGAAAATGGAGCCTCGGAGCATCGTCCTAGTCAATGTAGATGAACTCATTCATCGCAACTGCCACGCGGCAGATTGCGGCGAGGGCTTTCTCGGTGGCCTGGGCGGCGAGTTTGGGATCCGCTCCGCCCATTGACTCCTTCAGCCTCAGGAAATATCCGCTGAATTTCGCGCGCTCGGCATCCGTGGGCATCCGGGAAAACGCAATCCGGAAAACGTTATCGATCGCCGCTTCAGGGGCGGCATCCTTTGAGAGCGCGCGCTTGGCGAGCCTGCCCGCGATGTCGCGGACAAATGGGGAATTCATAACCGTCAGTGCCTGGGTCGGCACCGTGGTCGCACCGCGATCGCCGATGCTGTGCGTCGCATCCGGCGCGTCGAAGAGCGTGAGGAATGGGATGAGTTCGCTCCTTCGGACCTTCAGGTAAACACTCCGGCGTGGCGATTCCACCCCCGTCTCGCTCGGTCCGAACATCCTGGGGTCGAGCTTTTCACCGACGCTGAGGAGCGCATCGCGAATGGCCTCGGCCTCAAGCCGGCGCGCCGGCCGCTGCCACAGGAGCTTGTTGTCAGGATCGCGCTGCTGATTGCGCGCATTCGTGTCCGCGCCCTGCTGATACGTTGATGTCAGCATCATCAGACGATGCAGAGGCTTCAGCTTCCATCCTCCACGGATCAATTCGCCCGCGAGGTAATCGAGCAGCTCGGGGTGCGTCGGCGCGGCACCCTGGGCTCCGAAATCATTGGGCGTGGCGACGATTCCGCGTCCGAAATGATGTTTCCAAACACGGTTCACGATCACTCGTGCGAGCAGATGCCCGGCTCCGCCCTCGGAGTCCGTCATCCATTCCCCGAGTGCGACCCGCGGTTCGCGGGCTGGCTGCCCGAGCCAGCGGTCCGGCCCCGTGGTCGCGAGCACTTGGATGAATCCCGGTCCCGCCTTGCCCTCTTTGTTGGCGACGTCGCCCCGTCGGAGCAGGAACACATCCTGCCCTCCGGCAACCGTGGTATAGACGTCGGCCAGCTTTGGCTTCGGCGGCTGGCGCGGGTAGTCGGTAACCGCGTGGAAGACCTTCCTTGACGGCTCGTCCAACCGGCTGAGCCATCGCACTGCATCGGGCCGGTTTGCATCGATCAGCTTCCCATCGACCATGGCGCGCAACTCCATCATGTGCTGAAAGTCGATCTTGTCTGCGAAGACAGCGGAGCCCGCGGCATCCGGCTTTCCCTCGGCGGCGACCGTGTTCGCGGGAAGCGGGGCGTTGCTCATCGCAAGCCGCAGCCGCCCGATCGGGTCGGCGCGAAAATCAAGGCGGAATGTCAGAACCGTGCCGCCTTTGAAACCGGGGAACCCTCCCTCGATCGCGAAAACCGCCGCATTCTCGACTCCCGGATTGTCCTTCGCCCGCCAGCCTGTTGCCGGATTGCCATCGAGAGCATGTGCGACCGGCATCTCCTTTTCGGCGAAGCGCGCCTGTCCGGCGGTCAGCTTCAAAGTCACTGGCGGCGCCGTGTCTTCCTTATTCAGAGGTGAGGCGGTGATGCTGAATTCCGTGAGGGTGAAACTGCCGTCGCCCGCCAGCCCGGGGCCGGATTTCGGAAATTTCTTGTCGGGAAACACATCGAGCCTTACGGCCGTCAGGTGCTGCTGGTATGTGTGCGCGACGATGACGTAGGCCAGATCCTTCGGGTTCTCCGCGCCCTGGGCCGCAGCCGCTCCCTGGCGCTTCAGCCGGGAGTTCGTCCGCTCGGCGAACGTGACGACCCCGTCCGTCCCCGATTCGAGCCGCACTTTGTCGCCGTCCAACTCGATTCCATCGAGTGTCTGCCATCGTGCGTCGGATGCGGTCTTGAGCGCCCCGTCCTTCCTCACCGATTCGAGCCGCGCCGGAAATTCCTCTTTCTCGAACTTCCGCAGGGCCGCCACCAAGGACTCACCAGTGGTCCGATGGGCCTCGATTGCCGCCTTCGTCGCGGTGGGGTCCGGGTCGAGCGACTGCTTGCCGTGCTGTGTTTTTGCGAGGGTCGCCGCGAGGGCGTAATAGTCGGCGTGCGGAACCGGGTCGTACTTGTGCGCGTGGCAGCGCACGCATTCGAGCGTCAGGCCGAGCATCGAGTTGCCGATGGTCGAGAGCATGTCGTCGAGCTGGTCGTAGCGGATGCGCTCCAAGGTTTTCGCCGTCGTCTGCCCGGGATAGGGACCTGCCACCAGGAAACCTGTCGCCGCCGCGCCGGCATAGGTGCCGGGCTGGATCTTGTCCCCGGCAAGCTGCCAGCGGACAAAATCGGTGTAGGGCATGTCGTCGTTCAGCGCGCGAATGACCCAGTCGCGGTAGTGATATGCCCCCGGCCGAAAACCATCGAATTCATATCCGCCGCTTTCCGCAAAGCGCACAACATCCAGCCAGTGGCGTCCCCAGCGTTCGCCATATTGGGGGCTCGCGAGGAGCCTGTCCACGAGCTTCCCGAACGCGGCGGGCGACTGGTCCTTGAGAAATGCATCCAATTCCTCCGGCGACGGCGGCAGCCCCGTGAGATCGAAGAATGCCCGGCGGGCGAGTTTCTCGCGGCTCACCGCTGCGGAGGGTGTCACGCCCGCCTCTTCCTGCTTTGCAAGAATGAAACGGTCCACCGGCGAACGCACCCATGCCGCATTCTTCACAGCCGGCGGAGACACCCGTGCCAAGGGCATGAACGAGCGGAACCCGCGCCCTTGTGTGATGTCGATTTCGCGTTTTGCGTTTCCCTTTGCACCGGTCCGCGGGTCGGGCGCCCCCATCTCGACCCACTTCGCAAAGTCCGCGATGACCGCTTCCGGAAGCTTCGTCTTCGGTGGCATTTCCATGTCGGGATCGCTCCACCTCATCGCCTTTACCAGCAGGCTCGCGTCCGGCTTGCCCGGCACGATCGACGGTCCCGTGTCGCCGCCCGCAAGCACGCCCTCGCGGGTATCCAGGAAAAGCCCGCCCTTCAGCTTGCCCTGCGCTTTGGCCTCCGCAGAATGGCATTTGTAGCAGGACTCCGCGAGAACCGGACGGATCCTCTTTTCAAAAAATGCCAGGCCGTCAGGCGAGGGCGACGGCGACGTCAGCTCTGCCCCGATCGCCACCGGGGCGAGAACAATGGCGATCCACCATGCGATGGAGAAAGTGCGGCTTGGGGCAGACAGATTGAGGGGCATTTTCAAAAAGGCATTAAGGAAACATTCGGCCGTCTTTTGCAAGGCTGACGACCAACCGTGTCGTGTTGCAAGCAAAGCAGGACAAAAGCGTGCGAGCAAAGCAGGACACTAGGTCTCAGAGGGTGTACCGAAATAGCCTGCACCCGGATGGAGGCTCGAGATGTTCAAACACAGAGGCCCAGCGACCGCTGAGAAAACAGGGCAAGTTGCTCATTTATGTCATCCTCTTCCTCTGCGTCTCTGCGCCTCCGCGTTTAATTTCTGACTTTCGGCACACCCTCTCAGGCTGATTCTTAAGAAGGCGAATGGGGTGGGTCGGGTGAACATTTTGGCTCGTGTGAGCGGCCTGACAGTGGCATAGGCGTGCATGTTTTCCGTGCGGGATGGCGTTGGGTTTGGTATTCATCCACCACCAGCCTCACTAACCTTCACCGTGCGGATGCCTTCTTGAAACTGACCCCGAATAGACTCCCATGAACACCCAAAAACCGATCGCCCAAATCCCTGCCGCTTCAGGCCAAGCTCCGCAGTCCTGCCCCGAATGCTCCCCACGCATCGCTCCGGCGGCCGAACTCGACCGGAGACATTTCATCCGAGTCGTGGCCGGGGGCGCGGTCGGAATGCTCGGCGGCTCGTCGCTTTTCTCCGCCAAAACGATCGGCGCGGCCCCGGAGGAAACCGTGCGCGCTGCGAAGCCGGCGGAAGCGTTCGTGCGGGAATTTTTCGCCACGCTCACGGCCGAGCAGAAGGCCGCGATGGTGAAGCCGTGGGATCACGGCGCGGAGAATGGTGCCACGCCGACGCGCCTCAAGACGCACAACTCCGCCCCGTTCGGCAAGCCGCTGGGCCAGCAATTCACGAAGGCGCAACAGGAACTGATCCTCACGACCTTCAAGGCGATCCTATCCGGCGAGGAAGCGTACGAGCGGATCAGCCGCAACGGAAAATGGGACAACGCCGGCGGATTCGATGGAAATGGGGTCGCCATTTTCGGTGACCCGTCGGGCAAGGATCCGTTTTCGTGGGTCTTCGCCGGGCATCATCTCACGCTGCGTTGCGACGGGAATTCGCAGCCGAATGCCGCATTTGGCGGACCGATGTACTACGGTCATTCCGCGAACGGCCACAGCGAGACGAACGTTTTTAACTATCAAACCAGGGAGGTCATGAACGTCTTCGACATGCTCAACGAGGAGCAGCGGAAGCATGCGGTGATCGTCGGTTCGCCCGGCGACGGCCCGGGGGCGCTGAAAGCTCACCTCATTGCAAAGCCGCCGACCGGCGTGAGCTATGCCGAACTCGACGAGTCGCAGCGCGTGCTGGTCGCTGGCGTCATGCGGACGCTCATCAGCCCGTTCCGCAAGGAGGATGGTGACGAGGTGATGCAGCTCATCAAGACGAGCGGCGGCATGGAGCAACTGCGCCTCGCATTTTACAAGGGCGACGCGGGGAAGGGGAATGATCGCTGGGATTCCTGGCGGATCGAAGGCCCCGGGATCGTCTGGAACTACCGCGTTCTCCCGCACGTCCATTGCTTCGTGAACGTTGTCGGCCAGGCGTAATTTTCCTGGCGGACTGGCAATGCTGATCCGCCGTCGTGCGTTCCTCTGCGGGGTGGTCATCTCGGGCCTCGCGGAGGGCGGTGCATGGGCGGATGGCGCGTCGGATCTTGCGCCGGATTTCCAGAAGGATGTCCTGCCGATCTTTGATGCGAAGTGCATCCGCTGCCACGGCGGAAAGCGCCGCGGAGGGAAGCTGGACATGCGGACCATGGATTCGCTCATCACTGGGGGCGAGTCCGGCCCCGCGATCAAGAAAGGGAATGCGCGCAAAAGCCTCCTCATCGAACTGATTCATTACAAGGAGATGCCGCCAAAAAAGGAGAGGCCCACCGTCACACAAGGGGAACTCGAACTGCTCCGAAAATGGATCGACGCGATGCCGATGGCTCCCGCCGGATCTTCAGGCAAATGAAAAGCGAACAAGGGACGGGTTATCCGCCATTCCCGCCCGGCTGTTGATCGCGGCGGCATGGCGTTTGACTGGCTGCCGGTCGAGCGGTTCAATCCGGGGAATGAGCTTGAGCCTTCAGGAAATCAAAAAGGAAATCCACGCGCTGCCGAGGGAGTTGAAGCGCGAACTGACGAGTGATTTGATCGAGGAGATTTCAGCGGAGGATTTTCCCGTGAGCACGGGGATGATCAATGAAGTGGAGCGGCGGATGGAGGAATCCCGGCGCGATCCGTCCGGGGTGACGACGCTCGGTGAAATCGAAGCCCGCATCCGCGACCGGAAGAACCGTGCTTGAGGTTGTCTTCCTGCTCGCGGCGGAAGCGGATGTGCAGGGCGCATACGAGTGGTTTGAAGGCCGGCGCGAGGGGCGTGGCGATCAGTTCCTGCGGCATCTCCGGCAACTCGAAGTATTGCTCGCCGCGAATCCCGGGATGGGCGTGAGCGTCGGTGCGGGGATTCTGAAGCTGCTCATGCCGCGTTTTGATTACGGCATTTTCTAGACGGTGGAGGGACGCCGCATCATGGTGGCCGAAGTGAACGACCTGCGGCGGGATACCGCCTATATTCAATCCCGGTCGGAATTTGAATCCCCCGTGCTCACTCCCACCACCGCGAACGAACTCTGCGACGCAATCCGCGCGCATTCGCGCGTGCTCGCCATCGGCGCGCGGACGAAGCCGCGGCTCTCGGCGGTTTCGCCAGCGCAGGGGGATGTCGCGCTGATTTCCACGCTCGGGCTCAGCGGCATCATCGCCTACGATCCCGGCGAATTCACCTTCACCGCGCTCGCCGGCACGCCGCTGCGCGAAATCCGCGCGGCACTCGCCGAGCGCGGGCAGCATCTGCCATTCGATCCGCCGCTCGTGGAATCGGGCGCGACCATCGGCGGCACAGTGGCCGCGGGACTCAGCGGGCCGGGCCGCTTCCGCTACGGCGGCGTGCGCGACTTCATCCTAGCCGTGCAGTTTGCCGACGGCACCGGCCAGCTTCTCCGCGGCGGTGCGAAAGTCGTGAAGAACGCCGCGGGCTTCGACATCCCGAAATTCCTCGTCGGGAGCTGCGGGCGCTTCGGCGTGATCACGGAGGTGACGTTCAAAGTTTTCCCAATGCCGCAGTCGTGGCTCACGCTCCGCATCCCGTGCGCGGATGCGACGGAAGCCGCCGCCCGCATCGCGCAGGGCGCGTCCTCGCGATGGGAACTCGACGCCCTTGAATTGCGGATTGCGGATTGCGGATTGCGGATTGAACGCTGCCTGCTCGCGCGGCTCGGCGGGCCTGCTGATGCAAATGCGGCGCTCGTGGAGGAAATCAAGAACACATGGCCCGGTGCGACGATCCTCGCCGATGCCGATGCGGACAGCGTGTGGTCGGGCCTGCGCGAGTTTGCATGGGCGCACGCGGATGGCGTGCTCGCGAAAATCCCGAT
>BJFP01000027.1 GCA_014189875.1 Verrucomicrobiota bacterium
CCTGGGGATGGAGGCGCGGAGCGCCGGTGGAGCGTGACCTCCGGGCACGCTTCTTCGGCGTGGCGCAAGCATTCCATCCGGGAAACGCGCCCGGGAGGTCGCGTTCCACTGGTGCTCCGCGCCGCGAAACTAGGAATCCGGAGCCCGGCTATCCTATTTGTGGAACTGCTCGGGCGCGGTGCCTGCATAGCTTCGATTGGCTGCCGAGGGGAGACGGAGGAGAGGATTGTCCGCGTTACGCTGCGGGTTGCCCGCATTGCGCGGTTCCGGGATGGGTATCCCAGCGAGGGCTGCCTTGGCCAGTTGCAGCCGGATGGTGGATGGATGCGATGGGGGGCATTTTTCCAAAAAAGAAACGCCGCCCCGGCGAGCGGGACGGCGTTTCTGTTGGAACCTTTGGGGCTTCGCAGAGCCCCGATTAAAGGTGTGGGTCCTGGTTTAGCAGGACGCGGGCCCTACTTGGTGGGGACCGTGGCGATCGTCTGCAGGATGCGGCTGGCGATCTGGTACGGGTCGCCCTGTGAGTTCGGACGGCGGTCTTCGAGGTAGCCTTTGTAGCCGTTGTTCACGAAGCTGTGCGGGACGCGGATGGATGCGCCGCGGTTGGCGATGCCGTAGTTGAATTTATCAATGGACTGGGTCTCGTGGAGGCCGGTGAGACGCAGGTGATTGTCGGGGCCATACACGGCGATGTGCTCGTTCTTGTACTTGTCGAACGCGCCCATGAGGGCCTCGAAGTATTCCTTGCCGCCGACGGTGCGCATGTGCTCGGTGGAGAAGTTTGCGTGCATGCCGGAGCCGTTCCAGTCCACGTCCTTGCCGAGTGGTTTGCAGTGGAAGTTCACGTCCACGCCGTATTTTTCGCAGAGGCGGACGAGGAGGTAGCGGGCGATCCACATTTCGTCGGCGGCACGCTTGGAGCCTTTTCCGAAGATCTGGAATTCCCACTGGCCTTTGGCCACTTCGGCGTTGATGCCTTCGTGGTTGATGCCGGCATCGAGGCAGAGGTCTAGGTGCGTGTCCACGATCTCGCGGGCGATGTCGCCGACGTTCTTGAAGCCGACGCCGGTGTAGTATTCGCCCTGCGGCGGCGGGAAATTGCCACCGGGAGGGAAGCCGAGGGGCGCGCCGTCCTGGTAGAGGAAATATTCCTGCTCGAATCCGAACCATGCGCCGGGGTCATCGAGGATGCCTGCGCGGGAATTCGAGGGGTGCGGGGTGACGCCGTCCGGGTTCATGACTTCGCACATGACGAGCACGCCGTTCTTCTTCGTGCTGTCGGGGAAAACGGCGACCGGCTTGAGCATGCAGTCGGAATTTTTTCCTTCGGCCTGCCGGGTGGAGCTGCCATCAAAACCCCACATGGGGAGCTCTTCCAGCTTGGGGAAGCTGGAGAATTCCTTGACTTGCGTTTTGCCGCGGAGGTTGGGGACGGGCTCATAGCCGTCGAGCCAGATGTATTCGAGTTTGTACTTCGCCATTGTGGTGTTGGTTGTTGTCTGTTTTTGAGCGGTCTGCGCAAATTATGACCGCCGTTTTGTTGGTTTTTCCCCGTAACGGGGATGGGTTTGGGCGCGTCTCAGAAATGAGCAAATGGAATGCCAAATTTGAGACAGCAGGAGAGATACCACCAAAATGGGTTCGCCGGTCAAGGCCCGCGATGCACAAAAATTCGTCACCGTTTCGGGCTTGCTCCGCGGTGCGGGAAGCGCAGGCTGCCGGGACATGCGTGACGTGAAGGACACTCTGCGGGCGCTGGTGCGAATCGGCTACGACGGTCGCGTCTTCAAGACGTTCCGCGGGCCGAAGGCGGACGAGCGTTTTGCAAATGAGGTGCGCGTGCTGCGGCACCTCGAGGATCGGGGGTGTCTGTTTGTGCCGCGGCTCATCGAAGCCGATCCGGAGGAACTCTGCATCGTGACGACGAACTGCGGCTCGCGCGTCGAGCATCTCGACGATGTGCGGCGCGACGAGATTTTTGCGCAGTTGGAAAAATACGGCGTGCGCCACGACGACGCAGAAATGCGAAACATCACATACCGCAAGTCCGATGGACGGTTCTGTGTGATTGATTTTGAATTCGCCACGATCCTCGCGGATGCCGACAAGAAGCCTGACATGCCGCAGTGACCGATTTTGAAGTTTGGCGTTAAACGTTTGATGTTTGAAGCTGAGTCCGCCGCAGGCGCGTTCCGAAATCACGACGCCCGTTCCGAATCGCCACGCGGCTGCGCGGGGCTCAATGTCCAACGTCCAACATCCAATGCCCCGCCCGAATGCACCCTCATCATGATATTTCCAACGCCGTGTGCCTGCGCTGGTCCGCCCTCTCGGATTGCGGCAAGGTGCGCAAGAACAACGAGGACTCGTTTCTCGGTGTGCAGTTCGACGCGCGTGAAGTCCGGCTGCTCGGGAAACTCGGCGAGGCGTCGCTGGACAGCGCGGACATGGCGTTCGCCGTGAGCGACGGCGTGGGTGGCGCGATGGCCGGCGAATTTGCCAGCCGCATCACAGTGGAAAAGATCACGCGCCTCATGCCGCGTGCGTTCAAGCAGGCCGCCGCGGGAATCAGCTCCGGTCGCCCCGACGTGCTTGCGGAACTTTTCACACAGATTCACCGCGCCATCACCCACCTCGGCGAGAGCTACGAGGAATGCCGCGGCATGGGCGCGACGCTGAGCCTGTGCTGGTTCACGCCGGGGCGGATGGTCTTCGCGCACGTCGGCGACAGCCGCATCTACTACCTCCCGGCATCGGGTGGGATGAAGCAGATCACCGAGGACGACACATTCGTGGGCTGGCTTCGGCGCAACGGCCGGCTCTCCGAATACGAGGCACGCAACCACCCTGCGCGAAACCGCCTGCAAAAGGCGCTCGGCGGCGGGAACCAATTCGTGGATCCGCAGGTCGGCGCGGTCGCATTTGAAAAAGGCGACACCTTCGTGCTCTGCACGGACGGCGTGGTGGACGGCCTCTTCGACCACGCCATCGCCGACTGCATCCGCACGCCCGGCACGCCCGATCCGGCGCAGCGCCTCGTGCGCGCCGCGGTCGAGCAATCCGGGCGCGACAACACGACCGCCGTCGTGGTGGAGGTGCTGTGAGCGATGCGCGGCGCAAGTTTCGTTTTGGCTGTCAGCGTCCCCGGGTGTAGGGTGCGCGGATGAATCTCCCGACGAACCGTGCCACAGCATACGGCTTGAATGAGCCGATGCCCGCCGTGCAAGTGCGTGCGATCCGCGCCATGTCGTTTGCGCAGCGACTTGCCGTTGGCATGGGCTTCATCCGTTCGGGACGCCGATTGAAACGTGCCGCGCTGCGTCAGCAGCACCCGGACTGGACGGATGAGGAAATTGCGAATGAGATGCGTCACCTCACGACCAATGGCCGAACATGATCCGCTTCAGATCTTCATCCCGCGGCTGAACGCTTCGGCCGTGCGCTACATGATCACGGGGTCGGTCGCGACTATCACGTATGGTGAAATCCGCCACACGAACGATGTGGATATTGTTATCGCGCTCACGCCGGGGAATGCGAAAAAATTGCTGGCCGAATTTCCCGAGGAGGAATTTTACCGTCCGCCGCTGGAAGTCGCGATCGAGGAATCAGCCCGCGCGGATCGCGGGCACTTCAATCTGCTGCATCACGAGACAGGCTTCCGCGCCGACTGCTATATCCGTTCCCGCGATCCGCTCGAACTATGGGGCTTTGCGAACCGTCGCTGCGTCGAACTCGACGGGATGCCCGTGTGGTTCTCGCCGCCGGAACTCGTCATCATCCGCAAGCTGGAGCATTTTCGCGAGGGCGGCAGCGCCATCACGAAGCATCTGAATGATATTCGCAGCGTGCTCGTCTGCACCGATGTCGATCGCGTGTTCATCGAGGAGCACGTCGCGCGGATGGGATTGCAGGAGCCATGGTTGGCGTGTCTGCCGTCGTAGCGGGCTCACTGCGCGGCGTTTGCCCCGCGGCGCTTCCGCTGTGTCATCCGAACAGCCCGCGCTTTCACAAGCGCGGATACATCGGCTGCGCTTGCACGCACCCGCCGCGCCCTCTAGCTTCCGCGCCCTTTCACTTTTCAAAACATGAGCCAGCCACAGACAGCCATCACCCCCACACGCGAACAGGACTTTCCCGAGTGGTATCAGCAGGTCGTCCGTGCGGCGGACCTCGCGGAGAATTCCGACGTGCGCGGATGCATGGTGATCAAACCGTGGGGTTATGGCATCTGGGAGAATATGCAGCGCGCGCTGGATGGAATGTTCAAGGCGACCGGCCACCGCAACGCGTATTTCCCGCTCTTCATCCCGCTCTCGTATCTCGCAAAGGAGGCCGCGCACGTCGAAGGCTTCGCGAAGGAATGCGCGGTGGTGACGCATCACCGCTTGGAGTCTGACGGCAAGGGCGGCCTGCGGCCCGCGCCCGCATCGCAGCTCGCGGAACCGCTCGTGATCCGTCCGACGAGCGAGACGATCATCGGCGCGAGCTACGCGAAGTGGGTGCAGTCGTATCGCGACCTGCCAATTTTGATCAACCAGTGGGCGAACGTCGTCCGATGGGAAATGCGCCCGCGCGTTTTTCTGCGCACGGCGGAATTTCTCTGGCAGGAAGGCCACACTGCGCATGAGACGGAAAAGGAGGCGCGCGAGGAGACGATGCTGATCCTGCGCGTGTATGAGACCTTCGCGCGCGACTGGCTGGCGCTGCCGGTTTTCACAGGCGAAAAAAGCGCGGGCGAGCGTTTCCCCGGCGCGGTCGAGACGCTGTGCATCGAGGCGATGGTGCAGGATCGGAAGGCGATCCAGGCCGGCACGTCGCACTTTCTCGGGCAAAATTTTGCGAAGGCGAGCGAGATCAAGTTCATCTCGCGCGAGAACAAGCACGAGTATGCGTGGACCACGTCCTGGGGCGTGAGCACGCGGCTCGTCGGCACCGTCATCATGGCGCACGCGGATGACGACGGCGCGGTGCTCCCGCCGCGCGTCGCGCCCGAGCAGATCGTCATCGTCCCCATCACGCCGAAGCCCGAGATGCGCGACACCGTCCTCCCCGCGTGCGACGCGCTCGCTGCGGAACTTCGCAAACAAACCTTCGGCGGCGAGCCCGTGCGCGTGCATGTGGACAAGCGCGACCTCGGCGGCGGCGTTAAGAGCTGGGAGTGGATCAAAAAAGGCGTGCCCGTGCGCGTGGAGATCGGCCTGCGCGATTTGGAAAAAGGCAGCGTCGCCGTCGCCCGTCGCGATCGCGGACACAAGGAAAAGACATTTCCAGCGACTGCGGATTTCATAGCAGGCATCGCCACGCTCTTGCAGGAAATCCACGACTCACTCCTCGACCGCGCGACAAAACTCCGCGACGCGCACACCGTGAAGATCGAGACGAAGGAAGACTTCATCGCATTCTTCACCGCGAAGAATCCGAACAAGCCCGAGATCCACGGCGGCTTCGCATCCGCGCACTGGGACGGCACCGTCGAGACCGAGGCGGAGATCAAGGAACAGCTCAAAGTCACGATCCGCTGCATCCCTTTCGACGCGCCGCATGAGGACGGCAAATGCGTCTGGAGCGGCAAGCCCAGCACGCGCCGCGTGATCTTCGCGAAGAGCTATTGACCGTAGCCGCGCTTGTGAAAGCGCGGGCTGATCATTGAATCACACAACGCAACTGCCGGAACAAGTCCGGCACCTTGCCATACTCGTGAGAGGCCATTGTGCAGAGGGCCAAAGGCCCGATCCCATTCCAGCCTGAGGCAACGCCCCAGGATACGTGCCGACAACAGAAAGAGGGCTGAATGCCCGATCCATGAACGCATGTGCGCGCGATGGTACGGGCTTTCAGCCCTTTGCATTTCCAAACACCGGCCACCTGGGGCGCTGCCCCAGGCTGGTATGGAGCCGGGCCTTTGGCCCTCGCGGCTACGATTTACTTCGCCGACTTCCCCGGGACCTTCGCCTTCAGTTCGTCGAAAAACTTCTCCGAGTAGCCGCCCCACTTGTTGATGACTTTGCCCTCCGCATCGAGCAGCACGATAGTCGGGAAGCCGCTCACCTGATGTTCCTTTTTGAGCTTCGCATTCTGATCAGCCGTGTGCTTCGGCAGCTTCTTGCCTTGCGGGAAATCAACCGTCACAGGCACGAGGTTGTCCTTCGCGAAAGCCTTGAAGGCAGGCTTCTGAAAGACCTCCTTGTCGAGCTTGATGCACCACCCGCACCAGTCGCTGCCGGTGAAATCTAGGAGCACGAGCTTCTTTTCGCTCTTCGCCTGCGCGAGGGCTTTTTCGTAGTTGTCCGTCCACCCGCCGGCAGCGAGCGAGACGTGTGTGGCGATGACGAGCGAGCAGAGGAGGGAGAGGAGTTTTTTCATGGCGGCTGTGAGACTGCTCCCGCGGGCCGGACGTTCAAAGCAAAACTTCGGCGCTGAAAAATCGCGCGCGAGGATCCTACCCGAGTTTCAAGTTTCCCGATGCCGCGGCGAGAGCGATGACACCGGCGACGGCGATGACGCCGCCGAGCACCGTGCGGCGCGTGGGATGATGGCCCTCGATTTTCCATGCGAGGAACTGCGTGATCACCGGCACGGTCGCGACGATCGGCATGAGGATTCCTGTCGGCGTCGTGGCCACGCCCCACTGATAGACGGCCACGCCGATGCTGGGCCCGGCGAGCGCGTTGCCGATGATCCAGGGCCAGGCGAGGGGCCATGCGCGCGGCTCGCGCTTTTCTGCGGTGCGTCGCGCGAGGAGGAAAAATGCGAGTGCGACGAGGATGCCGGGGACGATGCGTTCGTAGGCTGCGGTCGCGCCGCCGATCATGCCTTCGACGACTCCGTGCGTGGCGGGATAAAAGGCGCTCGCCTTCCTGCTGAGCACGCTGCCGAAGCCCTGGCCCGCGGCGGAGCCGATGCCGCACAGCACGCCGATCCAGAATGTGCGGCGCGGGATTTTCGCACCGCGATCCGGCGCGAGCGCGAGCGCGACTCCGCCGAGGATCACGAGGGCACAGGCGATCTCCTGCCAGCCGAGATTCGTGCCGAGCCACAGCCATTCGGTGATCGCGGCGAGCGGCGCGGCGAGGCAGTGCGTGAGCAGCATCGTGAGCCGCGGGCCGATGCGCCCGATCGCGCCGAACATCGCGACGTCGCCAAGCCCGAAGCCGATGAAGCCGCTCGCGATGAACCACGGCAGCGCCGGCCCGCCGAGCAGCGAACGCCCGGCGGTGTGAGCGCAGAGCCCGAGCAGCGCCGCGCCGACGATCATGCGCGCGAGGTTTGCAGGTGCGCCTCCCACGATTTTCGCGGAGCGCGCCGCGCAGATCGCGGAGCAGCTCCAGAGCAGTGTGGTGAGGATGGCGGGCAGCATTTGAGGGCGCGGAGTAAAGCGAGCGCGTGCGGCAAGGCGCAAGGCGCAAGGGCAGGGGAGCGGTGCGGCTGGCTGTCCGATGTGCCGCGCGCTCTGCCCGCTCACGTCTTGTGCCGGCTTGCGGCTGGAGCGCGGCATGGATACGCAGTGCATCCATGAACCTTGCGGACGATGAAAAATTCATGCGCCTCGCTTTGCGCGAGGCGGCGAAGGGCATCGGGCGGACGTCGCCGAATCCCGCGGTCGGCGCGGTGATTGTGAAGGGAGGCCGCGTGATCGCGAAGGGCTGGCACCGCTGCGCGGGCGGGCCGCATGCGGAGATCGAGGCTCTGCACGCACTGAAACGGCCGGCTCTCGCGCGCGGTGCGACGATCTATGTCACGCTCGAGCCGTGCTGCACGCACGGGCGTACGCCGCCTTGCACGGATGCGATCACGGAAGCGGGGATCGCGCGCGTCGTCGTCGGTGCGACCGATCCGAATCCGAAGCACGCGGGCCGCGGGTTTGCCGTTTTGAAAAAGGCGGGCGTCGCTGTGACTGCGGGGATTCTCGCGGAGCAGTGCGCGGCGCTGAATGCGGGATTCAACAAATGGATCGCGACGGGGATGCCGCTGGTGATCGCCAAGGCGGGCCTGTCGCTAGATGGCCGTCTCACGCGTCCGCCCGGCGAGGGCCCGTGGCTCACATGTGAGAAATCACGCGCGGATGCGATGCGGCTGCGCGCGCAAGTGGATGCGATCCTTGTCGGCGCAGGCACGGTGCGCGTGGACAATCCGCGGCTCACGGTGCGCGGTGTGCGCGGCGCGGAGGCGAGGCAGCCGTGGCGCGTCGTGCTCACGCGTGGTGGACGCTTGCCAAAGCACGCGCATCTTTTTTCCGACGCGCATCGTGGGCGCACGCTTGTCTTCCGCGGCAAGCCGCTGCGCGCCGTGCTGCGTGATCTTGGCAGGCGCGGCTGCACGAGCGTGATGATCGAGGGCGGGGGGACGCTGCTCGGATCCGCCTTCGATGCACGGCTGGTGGACCGTGTGCATTTCTACCTCGCGCCGCTGCTGTGCGGCGGCCCGGATGCGATCGCAGGCCGCGGTGCAGGCAGCACGCGTGATGCGCTGAGGCTGCAGAATGTCGTGTTCCGAAAAGTCGGGTCGGATCTCCGCATGACTGCGGACGTGCGGCTGGCGTTTTCAACTGCAGATGAACGCAGATGATTCACGCGCGTCTGCGGATTCCCCGACGAATGCGCGCTTTCAGATCCGCTGCGCGTCGCGGAGTGCTTCCGTGTAGGGCGTGTAGAAGCTGCGGTTGCGCACCATCGCGCGCCGCAGGACGTGCTTGATGTTCGGCACGTCGGCGAGGTTCACGACGAGGTTCACGCTGTGCTGCCAGGCCTCCATGTCGCTGTCCGTATGAACGCTGCAGCCGACGAGCGCGATGATCTGGTTGCGCCGCTGGTCGGGCAGGATTTCGAGGGTCGAGGCGAGGATTGGGTTGTTCTGGAGATCCCCGCCGCCGAAGTGCTCGGCGATGACCACGATGTCGTAGGCGTGCGTCTGGAGCTTCAGCAGGATGTCCTCGGTGAAGAGGCCTGTGTGGATTTTGCATCCGAGTTCGGTGAGATTTTCCACGACGAGACGCTGCACTTCGGGCACATCCACGCAGATGAGCGCGGTGGTGTCGCCCGGCTCGAAGAGGTCTATCCGGTGGTGAAATTCCTGGTCTGAGATGACGTTCATCGGCTGGTGGCGAAGGATTCGAGGTCGAGCTTCATGCCGCTGGTGTCCACTTCCGCGAGGTTCATACGCTTCTTCGCGTCGTCAATGTAGCGGCTCATCTTGCCCTTGTTCGTCGAATAGATCAGCGCGGTCTCGTCGGAGATTCTCCGCGTTTCGAAAGCCGCGACAATCGCCTGGTCGAACGTGCCCCATCCGAACGTATGGCTCTGCTCGATGATGTCGTAAAATGTGCGCCCTTCGCCTTCGCCCATCTGGATGGCCTCGCGTGTGCGCAGGTTGCTGCCCATGATTTCCTGCACGAGCTGGCGTCCTCCGCCGATGCGCGGAAGCAGCCGCTGGGAAATAATCCATCGCAGCGTGTCCGCGAGCCTGAGCCGGAGCTGCGGTTCCTCCTCGCGATCGAACATGCCGAGGATGCGGTTGATGGTCTGGCCGGCATTGATCGTGTGGATGGTGGAAAGGACGAGGTGGCCGGTCTCCGCCGCGGTGATCGCGATCTCGACCGTCGCGCGGTCGCGCATCTCACCGACGAAGATGACCTTTGGCGCCTGGCGCATCGCGGCGCGGAGGCCGCTCGGGAAATCATCGAAGTCCGGCCCGAGTTCCCGCTGGTTGAACGTCGCCTTCTTGTGCGGATGCAAGTATTCGATCGGATCTTCGAGCGTCACGACATGCACAGGCAGCGTCCGGTTGATCTCGTCGAGCACCGCTGCGAGCGTCGTCGTCTTGCCGCTGCCGGTCGCTCCGGTGACGAGGATGAGCCCGGTCTTTTCCTTGGCCACGTCCTTGAACGCGGTGGGAAGGCCGAGGCTCTGGACCGTCGGGATCTCGGTCTGCGCCTTGCGCATGACGACCGCGAGCTGGTTGCGCTGGCGGAAGATGTTCACACGGAAGCGCAGCTTTTCATTCACCATGTATGCGCAGTCGCACGAGCCGCGGACGGCGAGTTCGCGGAGCAGGCGGCGCTCTCCGCCGATGATGTTCAGCGCGATGCGTTCCGTCTGGAACGGCGTGAGTCTCGTGATGTGTGGAGGGATGTCCGCGGTTTTGAGCACGCCGAATGCCTCGACCTGCGGAGGGCGCTCGCTCGTGAAGTTCACATCCGAGATTCCCGGCGCCACCTCCATCATGGCGGTCAGGATTGCGTCGAGTTCAGCGCGTTTCATCAGCTAGTCCTCCCAGTCGCCAGCGTCCTTGATGAACGCGCGGAATTTTTTCTTGTCCATGGCTTTGTCATACGCCTCCTCGGGGGAAATTTTCGACGCGCGAAGCAGCTCCATGATTGCGTCGTCCAGGGGCTGGTTTCCCTTCTTCTTGCCGACCTGCATCATGCCGGTGATCTGGTGCGTCTTGCCCTCGCGGATGAGGTTCGCGATCGGGCTGTCCACCACGAGGATTTCGAGTGCGGCACAGCGGCCGGGCTTGTCTATGCGTTTGAAAAGGTTCTGCGCCACGATGCCCTTGAGCGACTCCGCGAGGCCCGAGCGCACCTGGTTCTGCTGGCCGGCGGGGAACACATCAATGATGCGGTCAATCGTCTTCGGCGCGCTCGGCGTGTGAAGCGTGCCGAAGACCAGATGGCCCGTCTGCGCCGCGGTGAGTGCGAGTTCGATCGTTTCGAGATCGCGCAATTCGCCGACGAGGATGATGTCCGGATCCTCGCGCAGAGCGCCGCGCAGCGCGGACGCAAATGACTTCGTGTGAACGCCGACTTCGCGGTGATTGATGAGCGACTGCTGGCTCTTGTGGACGAACTCGATGGGATCCTCGACGGTCAGGATGTGGTCCTTCCGCTGGAGATTCGCATAGTCCACCATCGCAGCGAGCGTCGTGGATTTTCCGGAGCCCGTCGGCCCGGTCACGAGCACGAGGCCCTTCTTAAGCATCGCAAATTTTTTCGTCACAGACGGCAGGCCCAGCTCGTCCGCCGTGAGAATCTTGCTCGGGATGAGGCGGAACACCGCGCCGATGCCGTACTTCTGGTTGTAGAAATTCGCACGGTATCGCGCGAAGCCGGGATATTCGTAGCCGAAGTCCACATCGCCGGTTTCCTCGAATTGCTTGATCTTGTGTTCCGGTGCGATCTCATAGACGAGCGACTTCAGATCGTCGCTGCCGAAAGGCGCCGCATCAATGCGCACCATCTCGCCGTGGATGCGGAGGATCGGAGGGTTGCCGGTGGAGAGGTGCAGGTCTGAGGCACCCTGCTCCTTCATGAATCTGAAGTACTGATCAATGCGGGCCATGCGCAGTGAGAAAGCGAGAAGGATGCCAGCCGGGCCGTATGAATTTTTCCCTCCTACGTGACCGACGCGGGCACGGCAACGGACCACGCGATGTTCGCGCCGGTCTTCACGTCAAATGTCAGCGGCACATCACCCTTCGCGACGCCACCGCCGTCGGCACTACGGAAACGCGGCCAGTTGCCACGGTATTCATCGGGCGTCGGCAGATCGGCAGCGGCCGCCACGGTCGCGCTGGCGAGCGCGAAGACTGACAGGAGGGACGTGCCGGTATGGGGTGAGTCCATGAGCGGATCAGGTTTTCGAGCAATGCCGTGATTTGATTCTTTGAGCAGGAAAATCACGCCCGCGCCGGTCCTCCAGCGGATGGGTATGCCTGCACCGCACATTGGTCATGCGGGCCTTTTCAAATGCTCCGCAGGCCCGGTAGGGTGCGGCCATGAACGACACGATCGCAGCCATCAGCACCGCATTCGGCGAGGCGGCGATCGCCGTGCTGCGGTTGAGCGGGCCTCGGGCGGTAGAGATTGCACGCGCAGTTTTTCGCGGGAGAAACGCTGCGCCGGAAATGCCGCCGCGGGTCGCGCACTTCGGAAGCATTTTCGATGGAGGGCAGCGGCTCGACGACGTACTGCTCACGGTCTTCCGCGCGCCAGCGAGCTACACGGGCGAGGATGTGGTGGAGATTTCCTGCCACGGCGGCGTGCTCGTCTCGCGACGTATCTTGGAACTGCTGCTGCGCTCGGGTGCGCGGAGTGCGGAGCCCGGCGAGTTCACGCAGCGCGCTTTCTTAAATCGCAAGCTCGACCTCACGCAGGCGGAGGCGGTGATGGACGTGATCAGCGCGCAGACGGATCTCGCGCTGCGCGCTGCGAATGAACAGCTCAGCGGCACGCTCGGCGGGCGCATCCGCGAATTGCGCGCCGCGGTGCTCGACACGCTCGCGCAGGTGGAGGCGTACATTGATTTTCCAGAGGATGACATTTCACCCGAGACGGGTGCGGCGCTGCGGGCGCGCATCGAACGCGCGCTCGCGGATGTGGCAGCGCTGCTCGCGACAGCGGGGCAGGGGAAGGTGCTGCGCGAAGGATTGCGCACGGTCATCTTCGGCGCGCCGAATGTGGGAAAGTCATCGCTGCTCAATCGGTTGCTCGGCTACGAGCGCGCCATCGTGAGCCATCACCCCGGCACGACGCGCGACGTGCTGGAGGAGACGATCAATGTGCGGGGCATCCCGGTGCGACTCATGGACACAGCAGGCATCCGCGACACCGCGTGCGAACTCGAACAGGCCGGCATGGAGCGCACGCGGCAGGCGATGGAGCGTGCAGACCTCGTACTGCATGTCGTGGATGCGAGCGGCGACGCCGCAATGTGGAGCCGACAATCTGTCGGCGAGACTCGTGGAAATGCAGAGGCCGCGGATGTTCAATCAGGGATGCCGCGGATGGGCACGGTTGAGGCGGGCGTCCCACTGAAAACCATCCGTGCCATCCGTGAAATCCGTGGTTCTTCCTCCGGCTCGTCTGCGTGCCAGTGCGACATCATCGTGCTGAACAAGTGCGACCTTGGCATCCACGCGTCGTGGAAGGAGCGCGGCGGTGTCGCTGTGTCCGCGCTCACCGGCGAGGGCTTCGAGAAATTGTGCGATGCCATCGTGGGCGCAGCACTTGGCGGCGCGGCGAAGGGTGAATGGAGCGTGGCGATCAATGCACGGCACCAAGCGTGTCTTGAAACGGCGCGCGATTTTCTTCACGCCGCGCTCAGTGCATTCGAACAGGCGCTGTCGCCGGAGTTCATCGCCGAGGAATTGCGCGCTGCGATGGATGCCATCGGCGACATCGTGGGCCGTGCGGACACGGAGGAACTGCTCGGCGTGATCTTTGGGCAGTTCTGCATCGGGAAGTAGCGCCGAGATGAAACGGCGGCGGACGCGGTGCGCGCGGTGTGCGGCGGGGCTGTGATTGGTGACTGGTGAAAGGTGACTGGTTCCCCGTCCGAGTGCTTGTCGTGATTCGCGGCGACGGGGGATGGAGTGAGGTAGGAGCGACAGACGCAGACCACCAATCAGCTGTCACTTTTCACCAGTCACATCCCGACAGCGCACTGGCGTGGAGTGCTTCCGCGCGCGCGGCTACTTTGGAAAGTCCCGCCACAGCCAGCGCAGCACGTCGGGTAGGATTGCCGTGCCCTGCTTGCCGCTGTGCCCGCCGGTGCCGAGTTCGAATTTGTGATCGTAGCCCGCGAATTTCAGCGCGGCGGCCATGTCCCTGTTTGAGAGCGGCCAGAGGCCGTGGAGATTGTCGAGGTCGGCGGCGCCGTCCTGCAGGAAGACGCGCAGCGGCTTCCGCTTGTCCTTCGTCTTGCGGATGAGCACGGGGTAGTCGTGCCCGCCGCGGATGTTTGTGAAACTGCCGATGTAGCTGATCACCTTGTGAAATTGATCGGGCTTTTCCAACGCGAGCGTAAATGCCGCGATGCCGCCGCTGCTCGTGCCGCACGTTCCCCAGCCATCGGGATTGTCGGTGAGCTTCACGAGCTTGCGCACCTCGGGGATGATTTCCTCGGCGATGAAGCGCGCATTCAGATCGCTCATCGAGTCGTATTCGTAGCTGCGGTTGCTGCGGTCCTTCTTGCCGGGCTCCGTCGCGGCGACGGTGCCGGGGCTGATGAAGATGCCGACCGTCACCGGTATGTCTTTCTTCGCGATCAGATTGTCGAACACGACCGGCACGCGGAATCCGCCGTCGGCCTTCGAGAATCCGCCGCCATCGAAAAACACCATCGCGCACGCGGGCTTCGCGGCGTCGTATTGCTTCGGCACGTAGAGCCACCAGTCGCGCTTCGTGCCGGGAAAAATTTTGCTCGTCTCAAATGTGAATTTCTTAACATCGCCCTGCGGCACGCCCGGCTGCGGCTGGGAATCGGGGCCGAGCGGGTAGTCTTCGGCGGCGAGTGCGGTGGCGGCGAGTGCGAGGAGGAGAAGCTGGCGCATGGAGGTGTTTATGAGCGGTGTGCGCGGACTCGGCAAACGAGAAGGCGCGGTGGTGAAAATGTTGGATTTTGAATTCCCAATGCCGAGCCTTCTTCTTGGGAATGGGTGGCAATGGTGATCACGTAGATGGTGCGACCTTCGCGAAACGCGCTCTGTCTGCGTCGCCGTCTTCAATGATCGGCACGATGGGGGCGTGGACACTTTTGACCTTGGTGTGCTGGGCGGCAGCGTGAGGGCACTCATCCAAGTTTTACCGTTCGTTAACACTTTCGCTCCTCCAGCGACATCAATGCATAACAGTCACGGTGTCAGATATGGGCATGAGGAAACTCATGAATCACACACAAACCCAAAGAAGAAACACCATGAAATCCCCCGTCCTCATCGCCACCCTTCTCGCCGTCGCCGCTTCGCTGAGCGGCTCGGCGTTCGCTCAACGTCCGCCTGGGCGGAAAGTAAATGTTGAGTCGCAACTCATGATTACCGACCTTCGGGTCGTCGAGGATCCCGTTCGAACCAATCCGCGCTCAGGCCCGAACGCGACTTGGACGTTCAAGTATCTGATCGAAAACATGGCCGGGAAGCAGGATCCCTCCGACTTTGCGATGCTATGGCTGCAGCAATGGGAGACTGACCGGCTCGTGAATGGCCATATCGCGCCGGCGCGCCCTGGCATCCGTGCGCTGGTGATTGATCCTTGGCTGACGGCGAGTGGTGGACGACGGCTCGATCTCGCGAAGCCTCCGTTCAAGCTGCTCGCGATTGTCAATCGCATGGACCTGCGCGCGCATGATGGCGGGCAGACCTCCACGGCAGGCGAGGGGCGGTTCGTGTTCGGCGTGCTAGGCGCGGATGGCAAACCGTTGCCGCCGCTGGCCGGGGATGCCGCAGGCGGCTTCACCGTCATTTTTGAATACGAACTCATCGCGACCCGGATGGATCAACTGCGTGATTGGGCGATGCGCTGGGCGCAATTGGGCAATTTCCCTGTCGGAAGTCCGCATTACAATCAGGCGCTCGAACATCTTACGCGGCGTTTCACCGACCGTGGCGCTGCGCCCTTTAAGCCCAACGGCTCGGCGCTAAACCAAGTGCGCTCCAATGAACTCGCCTTCGGGTTTCCGTGGGAATTGCGGGAGTTTGGGATCGACCTGGTGAGCGGCCAGCTGAAGCAGCGCACGGTGGCGGTGACGCCCGACGTCATCGCATTGAATGGCACGCCCGCGCTTGCTGAACTGGTCAATGCCAACGAAGCGGCGCTGCTCGACAATACTTTCGTTCTGCCGAAGGAGCACCTCGGCGCGGCGGCGCTCGCGGGCCCGTTCCAATTCAGGGATTTCCCGAATATTCAGGACCGCACGTTCACCGCGGTCGAACTGCTCGATCCATTCTACGACATTCCGTGGAGTGCTGCCGGCATCCGCAACAACGACGCGCGGCACAACTTCGCGCTCAACACGTGCAGCGGCTGTCACCGCGGCGAAACCGGCACGACTTTCCTGCAAGTCGGATTCCCGACCGATCACAAGCTGCCTCGCTCGCTGGGGAAAAGCGCGACGCTGGCCGGATTCCTGACTGGCATCGACACGCCTGATCCAGTCGTGCCGGCCACCACGCGCAGCTTCGGCGACTTGAAGCGCCGCCAGACCGATTTCGAAGCATTGCTCTCCACCTTCGGCCCGACTGGCGGAGGCCCCGGCCCGCGCGGTCGGCACGTCCCGAATTTCGTTCACTAGGTCGCGCAGCGCGTCTGGGAGGCGACGCAGATCGAGGACCGACGGCTCGCAGCCGGCACCAGCCCTACGCGACGCGAAAGGCTGGTGCCTAGTTGAACCTTCGGTTCATTGCGTTGCGTGCAGGCGGATTGACCGCGGGTGTCATTTGTGACCGCCCGCTTCCGCGGAGTGAGCCCATGACGCTGCCTCAGCTTCTGCAACTCGTGCGAGTCAAGGGCGAGGACGACCGCGCAATCGTGAATGCGGTGAAGAAGTCCGTGGGGCGTTGCCTTCGCTGAAACGGCAGGCGCGCGCGCCGCCGTCAGATCTCGAAATCCGTCTCGAACTTCAGCCGCTCGCGCAGGAATTCCAGAACGTGCGCGATGCTTTCGCCGACGCTCTGCTTGCCCGTCTCGACGACAATCTCAGGATTCGTCGGTGCCTCGTAGGGCGCGTCGATTCCCGTGAATTCCTTGATCTCCCCGGCGCGCGCCTTTTTGTAGAGGCCCTTCGTGTCGCGCTGCTCGCAGACTTCGAGCGGGGTGTTCACAAACACCTCGTAAAAGTCCACGCCGCTCTCGCACGCGATGGCGCGCGCGCGCTGCCGGTCGGCCTGATACGGCGAGATGAATGCGGTGATGACGACCACGCCCGCATCCGCCATGAGGCGCGCGGTCTCGGCGACGCGGCGGATGTTTTCCACGCGGTCCTCGGGCGAAAAGCCGAGGTTCGAATTCAGCCCGTGGCGGATGTTGTCGCCGTCGAGGATGTAGGTCTGCATCCCGAGGTTGAAGAGTTCGCGATCCAGCGCCTTCGAGAGCGTGCTCTTGCCGCTGCCCGAAAGTCCGGTGAACCACACGATGGCACCCTTGTGCCCGTTGCGTGCGAAGCGGCGGACTTGCGTGACTGTGCCTTCGCTCCAGAAAATGTTCGCCGATTTCGGATGCGTGCGGTCGGTGTAGGTGCCGCCGAAGATGATGCCGCCGCCGGCGACATTCCGGTTGTCCACGATTACGAAGCGGCCGAGCAGCGCATTGCGATCCGCGTTGTCAAAGGCGAGTGCGCCGCGTGTCTGGATGGTGATCTCGGCGACGTCGTTCCTCGCGATGTAGCCGCGGTCGCCGGGCAGCGTGTCGAGCGTGGAGGCATCAATGATGCGCTCGATGCTCACGACTTCGGCGTCGAGTTCCTGCGTGGTGAGCTTGAGCTTGTAGCGTTCGCCGACCGTGAGGTTGCGCTTGCCCATCCAGAAGAGGCGGGCCTTGAAACGGTTCGATTCAATCGGCGCGTCCGTTTCGAGCGAGGCGACGTGCCCGCGCTCGACGAAAATCTGCTCGGTGAGTGTGATGCCGATGCTCTCGCCCGCGGTCGCGGAAGTCTTCGTCGGCGCGTTCCAATTCTCGATGCTCTTCACCACACCGGTCTTGTTGCCGGGTGAAAAGACGAGCGTGTCGCCGACCTTCAGCGAGCCTGCCTCGATGCGGCCCGCGATGATGCGGCGCTCGTCGAAGCGATACACCGCCTGCACGGGAAAGCGCAGCGGGAGATCGTTGAGCGGCTTCGGCGGCTCGAAGGAATCGAGCATGTCCGTGATCGTCGGGCCGGAATACCATTTCGGATTCCGGACGTCGGATTTCGGATCCGTGCCCGCCGGTTCGCGCTGCGCGACGTTGATGCCGCTGCGCGCGCTGATCGGAATGAACGCGCGCGCCTCCAGCCCGATGTCTTTCAGGAACGCCGTGTAGTCCTTCACCACCTGCTCGAACACGTCCTGCCGGAAACCAACGAGGTCCATCTTGTTCACTGCAACGACGACCTGCCGGATGCCGAGCAGCGAGAGCAGATAGCCGTGCCGCTTGCTCTGCTCCTGGATGCCCTCGTTCGCCGCGATCAGCAGCACCGCCGCATCCGCGCTGGCCGCGCCGGTGATCATGTTTTTCAGGAACTCCTTGTGCCCCGGCGCATCAATGATCACGTAGGGCCGCTTGGCCGTCTTGAACTGAATCTGCGTCGTATCAATCGTGATGTTCTGCGCCTGCTCCTCGAGTAGCGCATCGAGGAGGAACGCATACTCAAACTCCATGCCCTCCTCTTTGCACGCCGCCTGGATCTGCTCGACCTTGCCGTCAGGCAGCGACTTCGTGTCGTAGAAAATACGCCCGATGAGAGTGCTCTTGCCGTGGTCCACATGGCCGACGAACACAACGCGCAAGCGGCGCTCGGAACTGTTTGATTTGGAATCTGAAGTCATCGTTCTCAAAATTTCTTACATGAATCCCTTCGCACGGAGCTTCTGCATCGCATTCCGCTCGTGGTGATCCTGCGCGCGTCCGGCTCGCTCGCTCGTCTTGGTGTGTGCGAGTTCGTCCACGATTTTGTCAATCGTGTCGGCGTCGCTCTCGACCGGCCCGGAGATCGGCCAGCAGCCGAGCGAACGGAAGCGGTAGCGGTGTCCGTCTTTCCCCTTCCGCGCGAAATACATCTTCGGAATCGGGATGCCTTCGCGCTGGATATACATCCAGATGTCGCGCTCGCTCCAGTCGAGCAACGCCTGCACGCGCACGTGCTCGCCCGGCGCGCAACTCGTGGTGAACTGGTTCCAAAACTCCGGCGGCTGATCCTTGTAGTCCCACTCGAAGTCCTTCGTGCGCGGCGAAAAGTAGCGCTCCTTCGCGCGCGTCGGATCCTCGTCGCGGCGGATGCCGGTGATGAGCGCGTCCCACTTGTGCTCGGCCATCACCTGCTGCAGTGCGACGGTCTTGAGTTCGTGCGTCACCGTCACCGGGTCCGTCGTGTCGTAGCCGATCACGCGGTTCTCGTATGCGCCGCGGCCTGCGCGCGCGTCCTCGTTGATTTTCACGATGAGATTCAGCCCGTGATATTTCACCGCCCAGTCGCGGTATTCGATCATCTCGGGGAATTCGTAAGTCGTATCAATGTGCAGCAGCGGGTAGGGGATGTGCCCGCCAAACGCTTTTTTCGAGAGCCAGATGAGGACGTTCGAGTCCTTGCCCATGCTCCACGGCATGCAGATGTTTTTGAAATGATGGAACGCCTCGCGGATGAGGAAAACGCTCTGTGCTTCGAGTTGGTCGAGGTGCTCCTGGTCGCTGTGCGCGATTTTCTCCGGGAAAAATGCAGCAGGCTCATCGGCTCCCGGCGCTGCGTAGAGCCGGGAGTAGGCGGGGTGCTTGGAAAAGTCGGACATTGAAATTTGGACGGACGGTATTTTGTGAAAAGGGGCGCAGAGAAAAGCAGCCCGGAGCCGAGTTGTCCACCGGGAGAAACGGACTTTTCTCCGCGCGCGCAGGTTTGCTTTCGCCGCGTCAGTCGCGGACGAAATCAATGAAGCCGCGCTGCACGTCCGCGCGGACGAGTTTCACGCGCGTGCGGTCGCCGACGTCGAGTGCTTCCGTGTTGCCGTCGAGCCGTCCTTCCACGGGGGGATCGAAGAGGCGGACCCACGTTCCTTTGGCCGAGGCTCCGGTGACGATGGCCTCGAAGCGCTCGCCGATCCGATCCGACAACAGCAATGCCGCCGCCGACTTCCGCACCTGCCGTTCCACCTTCGTCGCATCGTCCTCCTTCTCCGTGCAATGCCCGGCCAGTTCGTTCAGTTCCGCGATCGTGTAGGGAAGAGGAGCAACGCCGAGAGCTGCCTTCAGCATCCGCTGCGTGATCACATCGGGGAAGCGCCGGTTCGGTGCCGTCGAGTGCGAATAGTCGCGCACCGCCAGGCCGAAATGTCCGGGTGCCGTTCCGCCGGGCACGTCCACTGCGTATTCGCCGCGGCCCACGAGCTTCACGATCGTCAGCGAGAGGTCGGGGAATTTTTCCGGGTCCGCCTTGCGCCGCTGGCAGAGGAAAGTTTCCAGCGCCGCGGCATCCGGTTCGCCGGGGAGATGCGTGCCGTATTGGTCCGCCACGCGCATGATTTTTTCCCACCGCTCCGGCGCACGCAGAACGCGCCGCAGCGACGGCAGCTTCCTCGCGTCGAGAAAGGCCGCCGTCACACCGTTCGCCGCGATCATGAAATCCTCGATGAGCTGCTTCGCCCGGTTCTTCCGCTCCACCACCAAGCCCGTCACGGCATCCTTCTCAAACACCGCGCGTGCCCCGATCGTCTCCAGGCTCAGTGCGCCGTGCCTGTGCCGTAGCCGCGCGAAGTGAGCTGCCACACGGTCTCATACGTGAGCGTGCCGCTGCGCGAGACGACGCCGACATTGCCGCGCTTGTGAATGTAGCCGGGCGCGATGCCGATGCGGCAGCCGCCGTGCGAATCCTTCCCCGTGCCCGGCGTGACGAGTCCGGGGCAATCAGCCGTGCGCCTGCGATGCGCTCGCGAATCACGCCCAAGGCATCCGCCACGTCCCCGACTCCCTGCGCGAGATCGAGCGGAACGTTGGTATCAACGGCGACCAGCATTCTCCGGCTAGCCGGAGATCGTGACCATTGAGCGAGCCATCAGTTTTTCCCGCTGCGCATCCGTGAGCTTGTTCATCGCGGGTCGATACTTTTCCACGATGACCGTTCCCCGTGGCTTTTTCTCCGTGGCGTTCGCGACTGGCTTTTTCGGTTTGCTCACGCGGCAGGAGTGCATCCGTGAAGTGTCCGCGGCAACGGGAAGAAGCAAAAGAAACGACATCGGCGGACTTCCGCGAACAAGTGCGAAAAGTTTCAGGAATTGTTCCCGTTCCTGTTCCCGTTTACGTTTGATTGAGTGCCTGTATCGCCTTGGAACCCTCTGTTTATGCGGAGGGGAGCGGGTGAAGGGAATCGAACCCTCGTATGCTGCTTGGGAAGCAGCCGTTCTACCATTGAACTACACCCGCTTTTGCTGCGGTTCCGGCGGTCACTGCCAAGAGATGGCGTCATCCGGCGTGTCGCTGGATGATGTGCCCTTGTAGCGTTTCGGGTTATCCTTTGTCCCGAGAATCTGGTCTTTGCCAAGCGAAAAGGAGATGGCTCCCATCCGGATGATGTCGAAGTCGCTGTAGT
>BJFP01000028.1 GCA_014189875.1 Verrucomicrobiota bacterium
TATGTGCAGGATCGCGTGGAGACGACAGGCACGGTGTGGCTCGGGCTCACGTTCAACTGCTGCCGATGCCACGACCACAAATACGATCCGTTCTCGCAGCGCGAATACTACCAGCTCTCGGCGTACTTTAACTCGATCGAGGAGAGCGGCGGGAACGATGCGGGCGGGCTCGCGAAGCCGGTGATCAGCTTTGCATCCGACGCGCAAAAGCAGCAGCTCGCGGCGCTGGAGCAGAAGGAGAAGGACGCGAACAAGGCGCGAGCTGAGATTGAAAAACGCATCGGTGCGGATCAGACGGCGCTCGAAAAAGAGCTGCCCGGGAAGGATGGGAAACTGCCCGAAGCAAAGTGGCATCTGCTCACGCCGGACGAAATTAGCAGCGCGAATGGCGCGACGCTCAAGGTGCTCGAAGACGGCTCGGTTCGCGCAGGGGGCAAGAGCCCGGCGGCGGATGACTACAACGTGACAATCCACTCGACGCTCGGCGGCATCACGGCGTTCAAGCTCGAGGCGTTGCCGGATGATTCGTTCGTGAACAAGGGGCCGGGGCGATCGGACAACGGCAACTTTGTGCTCACGGAAATCTCGCTGCAGGACGGCGGCGCGCCGGTCGCGCTGCGCGGGGTGAGCGCGGATTTTTCGCAGGACGAATTTTCCGCGCAGGCGGTGTTCGACGGCTCAAAGAAAGGCTGGGCGGTCATGCCGCAGTTTGGAAAGGCGCACACGCTTGTCTTCGCTGCGGACAAGCCGCTGCCGAATGGCGGCACGCGCGCGCTCGGCTTCCGCTTGTCGTTCGGTTATGGCCGCGAGCACACGCTCGGGCGCTTCCGCATTTCCGCGACGACGGACAATCCCGCGCTGCTGCGCGCGGTGCCCGATTCGATCCGCAAAATCGTCGCGAAGCCCGCGGCCTCGCGCTCGAAAAAGGAGAAGGAAGAACTTAGCGCATTTCTATCCGGGACGAATCCCGAAATCGCTACGGCGAACAAGGCTGCGGAGGCCGCGAAGAAGGCGAAGGCGGATTTCGAAAAGTCGCTGCCGCGCACGATGATCATGCGCGACCGCGAGCAGCCGCGCGAGACGTTCATCCTCGTGAAGGGCGCCTACAATCAGTTCGCGGAAAAGGTCGCGCATGGCGTGCCGGCGAAGCTCGCACCGCTGCCCGCTGATGCGCCGAAGAACCGCATGGCACTCGCGCGCTGGCTCGTCGCGCCGGAGAATCCGCTCACGGCACGCGTGACGGTGAACCGGCTGTGGCAGCAATTTTTCGGCACGGGCATCGTGAAGACCGCGGACAACTTCGGATTGCAAAGCGACGCGCCGTCGCACCCCGAATTGCTCGACTGGCTCGCGGTGGAGTTCCGCGAGAGCGGGTGGGATCTGAAGAAAATGGTGAAGCTGATCGTGACGAGCGCGACGTACCGGCAGTCGTCGCGCGTCGCACCGGGAATGGCCGAACGCGATCCGGATAACCGCCTGCTCGCGCGCGGCCCGCGCCATCGCCTGCCGAGCTGGATGCTGCGCGATCAGGCGCTCGCGGCGTCGGGGCTGCTCGTGGAGAAAGTCGGCGGGCCTCCGGTGAAGACGTATCAGCCGCCGGGTATTTGGGAGGATGCGACGTTTGGGCAAATCACGTATGCGCAGGATCACGGCGAGGCGTTGTACCGCCGCAGCCTCTACATTTTCTGGCGGCGCATTGTCGCGCCCACGGTGTTCTTCGACGTGGCGAACCGGCAGAACTGCACTGTGAAAGTCGGGCGCACGAACACGCCGTTGCACGCGCTCATCACGATGAACGACATCACGTTCGCCGAGGCCGCGCGCGCACTCGCGCAACGCACTCTGCTCGCGCCCGGCGATGATGCGGCGCGCATCGCGGCGATGTTCCGCCGCTGCACGGCGCGCGGGCCGGATGAAAATGAAACGCGCGTGTTGCTCGCGCGTCTTGGAAAATTGCGCGCGGCCTATGCGCAGGATGCGGACGCCGCGCGCAGAATACTTGCCGTCGGCGAGAGCAAGGCGGTCGCAAATTTGCCCGTCTCCGAACTCGCCGCGTGGACGGGCATCGCGAGCATCGTGCTGAATCTGGATGAGACGCTGAGCAGCGAATGAATGGCGCGGACAGCGGCGCGGGGCTCCGGAAAATTCTCACCGGGATCGCAGCCGTCGCGATCGTCGCGATCGTCGCGTGTTCCGCATTTTCTCTGATGAAGCAAATTCCGCCGCCTCCGATCGCACCTGCGCCGCCCGCCGAACCCGGGCGCGTCGCGGCTGCACGGCTGCGCTGCGGCGAAAGATTGCGCGGTGATTTTGTGAGGGCCGGTGTGCGCTGGCCCGCGGACGAAATTTTCCTCCGCGTGATGAAGCGCGAACGACAGATCGAATTGTGGGCGCGGAACGGGAACAGCGACTCGTTCATCCTCGTGAAGACGCTGCCGGTTCTCGCGGCGTCCGGCGGGCCGGGGCCGAAACGGCGCGAGGGCGACTTGCAGGTTCCGGAGGGGTTTTACGAGGTGAACCGCTTCAATCCGCTCAGCAATTTTCACCTCTCGCTCGGGCTGAACTATCCGAATGCGGACGACCTCGTCCACGCTGATCCTGTCTCGCCGGGCTTCGATATTTTCATCCACGGCGGCGATGCGAGCATCGGCTGCGTCGCGCTCGGCGACAACGGGATCGAGGAGCTTTATCTCGCCGCGCTCGACAGCCGCGTGCGCCCGATCCATGTGCATCTTTTCCCGGCGAGGATGGATGCGCGGGACTGGCCGGCGTGGCGCGATGCGGAGATCGCAGAGCATCCGGAATTCCGCGAACTGTGGGACGGGCTGGCCGCGGCGTGGACGCATTTCGCTCGCGATGGGCGCGATCGGCGCTGATTTTTCCGGGGCCTGAGAAGCCGAGAGAAGGCATTTGCTTGGGAGCGGGGAATCCGTTAGCTTTCACCCCTATTTCACCCACATTCCTATGCGCCGAACGTTTGCCATCCTTTGTTTCATTCTCGGAATTTCCATTGCGCCGCTGCATGTGTGCGCACAGGGAAGCGATGTCGCACAGCAGCAGTTTGTCGAGGCGTTTCTCGGTGTGAGGAAGGCCGAGGAACAGGATAAGGCGGGCGATACGAAGGCGGCGCTGGCGACCTACAAGACGGCGCTCGGCACACTTATGCGGATCAAGCACGAGAATCCCAAGTGGCAGACGGATCTGCTGGATTTCCGAATCAAGCGCACGGCGGAGGCGGTGGATCGGCTGGAGGGAGCGCCGGGTGTGACTACGGCTACGAAGTCGGGTGGAAATGATCCTAGTGTGCTGCCACCGCTTCCTCCCGAGATTCCCCCTGGGGAGCCCTCAGGTGCGAAACCGAAGTTTCCAAAAGGCAGGCCAGTGAACGACTCGGACCGAGTACCCGTGAAGGATCCGATCGCCGAGGTGCAGCAGCAGATGGAGGATTTGCGGAACCGGCTGGCCAAGGCGGAGGAGAAACTTCGCGAAGAGCAGGAGAAGAACACGAAGCTCGCAGCGGACGTGGCCGAGGCATTTGAATCGCGGAAGAAGGCCGACGCTGCGCAGAAGAAGGCGCAGCAGCTCGCGGAGGTCCTTCAAGCGAGCATGCACGATCTCAAGACGGTGGGCGAGGAGAGCGGTGCGCGTGCGAAGGAACTCGAGGCGAAGCTCACGGCGGTGAACCGCTCTTCGGCAGAGACGAAGGCGGAACTTCAGGCCGCGGAGGAACGCGTCAGCCAGTTGCTTTCGCGTTCGAAGGAGATGACCAAGGTGGCCGCCACGGCCGCGACGCTGCCGAAGCAGGTGGACACGCTAAAGGCGAAACTTGAGGCGGAACAGAAGGCGACCGTGCAGCAGGCGGAGCAGGCGAAGAAGCGCGAGGAGGGGCTGAAGACGCAGATCGCCGCGCTCGCGAAGGACAAGGCGGAATCCGCCGCTGCCGTCGCCGAGATGAAGTCGCTTCAGACGAAGCTCGAGGCCGAGACGAAGGCCAGCGCCAGCGAGTCGCTGAAGGCGAAGAAGCGCGAGGAAGATTTGAAGGGCCAGATCGCCACGCTCACAAAGGAGCGCAATGACCAGGGCGAGGAACTCGTCCGCTTGCGCGAGCTGAACAAGAGCACGGACAAGCTCATGGCGGACAATTCGAACCTCCTGAAAAAACTCGGCGAGCTGGAGAAGCAGATCCTCACTTACAAGGCGGGCGACACGCGTGACTCGGAGCTGGCGACGCTGCGCAAGCAGATCACCGACACGCAGAAGGCGCTTGTCTCCTCCGATCAGAAGAACTCCGCGTTCCAGGTGGAAATCGGCGAGCTGCAGAAGAAGGTGTCCGACTACTCGAAGCAGATCACGGAGTTCAAGGCGGACAAGAAGGCGAGCGCCGAGGAGCGCAAGAGGATGGACGACGAGAACAAGCTGCTTCAGGGAATCGTGATGCGCGTGCTTCAGGAGGATGCGAACCGCAGCCAGAGGAAGAAGATGATCCAGGGCGAAGTCAGCAAGCTGCACATCCAGTCGGACGCGCTGCTGCGGCAGATCACCTACCTTTCCCAGCCGGTGGTGCAGTTGAGCGCGAAGGAAAGGAAGCTGTTCAAGAAGCCGGCCATCGAGGTGCAGGACGTGAACACGCTCGTCGCGGTGAAGACCGACAGCGTGCCGCCTGCCGCTGATCCTGTGACGCCAGCGAACACAACCGAGCCGCCGAAGACCGTGCCGGAAACGCCGGACCCCGTTCCTTCCCCGAAGCCGCCGGAGAACACGAAGCCCACGCCGGAGCCTGCGAAGACCGACGTCCCGCCTGCCGCCACCGCGAAGACGAAAGCCACCGATGATCTCCCGGTCAAGGATCCCGCCGACACGAAACCCGAGGGCACGAAGACGACGGACACAAAGCCGGCCGGCACGAAATCAACCGACGGCGGAGCCCCGTCGTCCGGCACAGCCAGCGCTGCCGCGAAGCTGTCACCGGAAGTGCGCGCGATCGCCGATCAGGCGAAGAAGGCATTCGACGGCGAGAAGTTTTCCGAGGCGGAGCGGCTGTACGCCAAGGCGCTCCAGTTGGCGCCGAACAATGTCTTTCTGCAATCGAACGACGCCGTCGCGAAGTATCGCCTGGGAAAATACAAGCAGGCTGAGGAGAGCTTCAAGAAGGCGCTGGCCATCGCGCCCGAGGACGCGTTCTGCTGGTCCACGCTCGGAATCGTCTATTATCAGGAGGAAAAATATGACGACGCCGTGAATGCGCTCACGAAGTCGCTCGCGATCAACCAGCGGAATCCCACGGCGCACAATTACCTCGGCATTACCGCCGCGCACAAAGGCTGGCTGGAGGCCGCGCAGAAGGAACTCGAGAGCGCCGTGCAGCTCGATCCGAAATACGGCGACGCGTGGTACAATCTCGCAATCACCCTCGCGAGCAAGACGCCGCCGGACAAGGAGGAGGCGCGCAAGGCTTACGAAAAGGCCCTCGAACTCGGCGTGCCGAAGAGCGAGGAGATGGAGACGCTGCTGAAAAAGTAGCGGGCTCGCCGGAGCCGGTTGGCGCGCTGGCGAACCGCTTTTATTTCGCGAGAAAGTAGCCGCGCTGCTTTGCGGTGATCTCGTGGCCGAGGCGTTCGAGCACGGCCAGCATGTCCTCCCACACTTTGCGTTTTTCCGTGTTCGACGGGTTGTGCAGCAGGTAGGAGGGATGAAATGTGGGCATCATCGGGATGCCCCGGAATTCCTTCCATGTCCCGCGCATTTGCGCGATGCCCGCCTTGTCAATTCCGAGCAGCCCCTCGACGGCGATGCCGCCGAGCGCGACGATCACCTTTGGCTGTATGATTTCGATCTGGCGGAGCAGGTAGGGCTTGCAGACGTCCATCTCCGCGTGTGTCGGTTTGCGGTTGCCGGATTCGCCGGGCGGTGTGTTTGGGCGGCACTTGAGGATGTTCGCGATGTAAACATCCGCGCGGCGGAAATTCATCGCGTCGATCATTTTCGTGAGGGTCTGTCCCGCCTTGCCGACGAATGGTTCGCCGACGAGATCCTCGTCCGCGCCGGGCGCTTCGCCCACGAACATCACGTCGGCATCGGGATTGCCCACCCCGAAGACCACCTGGGTGCGGGACTGGACGAGGTGAGGGCACTTTGTGCAGGCGAGCACGGGGCCGCGGAGGGCATTAAGCTGCGCGGATTTTTCTGACGAACCTGACTTGGAAACAGGCGCAACAGATTCGCGTCCTTTTGCTTCTGGCGCGATTGAAAATGTAATCTTCGGCGCATTTTCAGGACGGCTGCGTGTTTCAGCCGACGCGGGCGCGGCGGCAGCAGGCTGGGGGGCACGGCTCACCGTCCGGGGGGCTGCGGATGCTGCCGAGGCTGTCGCGCGCAGCCGTTCGCAACTGTCCAGAGATCCGCGCAGGTGGACGCCATTGGCTTGCATCTGCTTCAGCGCGGCGAAAACGATGTCTGTCGGTTGGTCGGTCATCGGGGCGGTTGAGAGTTGAAAGTTGAGCGTTGAGAGGCGGGCAGTGGCGAGCGGTGTGGGTGCGGGGATACTCTCAACCTTCAACTCTCAACTCCGCCGGCACGCCGGCGGCGAGGAAATCCGGCGGGATCGGCGCGGTGAAGTCGAGTGGGATTCCTGTGCCCGGATGAGAGAACCCGAGCTTCCAAGCGTGCAGCAACTGCCGCGCAAAGCCCGCGCGTTTCCCATACACTTCGTCGCCGACCACCGGGTGCCCTAGGTGCTTCATGTGGACGCGGATCTGGTGCGTGCGGCCGGTGTGCAGCGTGCATCGCACGAGCGTGCCGCAGGGCAGGGCGGCGAGCACGAGCCAGTCGGTCACGGCCTCGCGTCCGTCGCGCACGCGGATGCCCATTTTCTGCCGGTGAACGGGATGTCGTCCGAGGGGGACATTGATGGTGCCCTTCTTCTTCTTCAAAATGCCCGCGCAGATCGCGAGGTAGATCTTGCGCACTTCGCGCCCGGCGAACTGCTCGGTGAGTGACTGGTGCGCGGCGTCGTTTTTAGCGGCGACGAGGCAGCCGCTCGTCTCCTTGTCCAGCCGGTGGACGATGCCGGGTCGCTCCACGCCGCCGATGCCGCTGAGCGAAGTGCAGTGGTGCAGCAGCGCATTCACGAGCGTGCCGCCCGCGTGGCCGGGCGCGGGATGTACGACGAGGCCGGCAGGTTTGTTGATCACGATGAGGTCGTCGTCCTCGAACAGGATTTCGAGAGCGATGTCCTCGGGCAGATTTTCCGACGCGATCACGGGCGGCACGGTGAGCGCGATTGCTTCCCCGCCGCGCAGCTTGCACGAGCGCAGCTTCGGCTCGCCGTTCACGAGCACGCGGCCTTCTTCCATGAGCGCTTGGATGCGCGAGCGCGAGAGTTCCGGGATGCGTGAGGCGAGGAAATGATCGAGCCGCGAGCCCGCGTCGGCAGGCTCGGAGGAAAATTCAAAACGCGTCTCGCTCATGTTTTTTTCAGATTGTCGATGATCGCGGGCGGAGGACGGCGTGCTTCGGGGAGCGCGGGCGCCCCCGCCCGCAGTTTTCTGCGCCTCGCGGAAAACACCAGGACACCCAAGGCTCACCGAAAACAAGCTGACGCCCGGTGTGCCGCGCGAGGGCGCGCGGCACTGCGTGCGGGGCGCACGCGCTCCCCCGATGCACGCCGTTCGTGTCACCGAGCGTCCTGTTCATTTTAAAAAACAGCATCACTTCGCGGCCCGGGGTTTCGCCTGCTCGCCGGAGACGCGTTTCATCGCGCAGGTCTCCGCTGCGTGGATGACGAGGTCGGCGACGCGGCGCTTCAGCCGGTACCCGCGGAAGAGCAGCAATGAGACGAACGCCGCGGAGAAAATCCACAGCCAGCGATCGTGCGCGTGTGAAAAAATCCGCCGGTAGAGCAGCGTGCTCAAGAGGATCACGCTCACAAGGAATGTCGTCGGCACCATCATCAGCCCGAGGCGCGCGCGCGTGAGGCACTTCGGTCCGCCGTGGTACTCGGTCACGGTCGCGACCTTCACGCTCCACCACAGGTTGCCGTACACGAGCACGTCCCACGATTTCCAGCCCGTGTCCGTCGAGTAGCGCCAGCCTTCGTCCTCGAGCAGCTTCACGGTTTCCGTGATCAACGCCTCGCGGCCCTGTCCGGTTTCATTCCAGAAATCGAGCTGCCGTGTGCTGCCGGTGTGCGCCTCGCGCCCGATTCCCGGCTCGGGCTTTGCGATGACTCCGGCGGGCGTGCGCTTGAACTTGAGCCAGGTGAAGTAGCGCGCCCATCCGCGGCCTAGCGGCTGCATGAACGCGAGGAACGCGACGAGCAACCGTGCGGCAATCGTGTCGTATTTCGGCTCGATGCGGATGTTCGTCATCCAGCTCAGCGCGACGCTGATCGTGCCGAGCAGCATGATCACCGGAACGACGCGCAGCCATTCCAGCGGGATGCCGAGCACGCCGATGAAAAGCGTGAGCGCGATCCATTCGATGCTGCTGAGATATGCCGCGATCTGCGATTGCGGCGCGTGGTAGAGCGATTGGAAAAGTCCCTGCCCGAACACGCCGTGGTAGATCAGCGGACGGCTGAAGAGCCATGTGAGCCGCGGCGCGCCGTAGATCTGTCCCTTCCATTTCGCGGTGCCCGTCGGGCCGAAAAAAATGAGGTGCTTGAAGCGCAGCAACGCCTCGGCCTCGCCGTAGCCTTCCTGCTGTTTGCGGAAGGCCGTGAGCGTGAAGCGCCGATAGTGCCACACGATCGCGCTCGGAGAAAACGCGACTTCGCCGCCCGAAGTCTGCAGGCGCCAGCAGAAGTCCACGTCGTCGCCCGCCTTGCGATATTCCGTGTCGAATCCGCCGACCGAGTCAAACGCCCAGCGCCAGAACGCCATATTGCAGCCGGGCACATGCTCCGCGACAAAATCCGTGAGGAGCACGTGGCTCGGCCCGCCGGGGCTCGCCGCGACCGCGGCCTGCACCCAGTTCACCGCGGGCGGCGAAATGTTCGGCCCGCCGACGCCCGCGTAGCTGCCGCTCGTGAGCACGGCGATGAGGTAGTAGAGCCAGTCGGCATCGGGCATGCAGTCGCTGTCCGTGTACGCGATCACTTCGCCGGACGATGCGTAGGCACCGACATTGCGCGCGTAGCTGAGGCCCATGTTTTTCTGCACCACGCTCACGAAGTGCGGAAGCTTCCGCTGGAACTGCGCGCGGTGCGCCTGCCACTGCTTCACGATCTTCTGCGTGTCGTCCTTCGAGCCGTCGTCCACGAGCACGATTTCAAAGTCGGGATAGCGCACATCATCGAGCGCGCGCAGGCAGTCGCCGAGCGTCTTCCCGCCGTTGTAGCTGCACACGATCACGCTCACTTTTGGATAGTGCGCGAGCGGCACGACCGTGGTGATCGGCGCGCCGGTGCCGAGCTTTGCCTTCAGAGTGTGGAAGGCCTTCTTTGGTTTCCGATCCTCCGTGACGAGGCCGAATTTCCAGTCCGTCACTTCATTTCCTCCGGTGAACCACTCGTCCGTCCAGGAGAAAAAAATCGTCCCTGCCGCGCCGCCCTTCACGACGACCTCGAGGTGCCAGTCGAGCACTTCGGACTGCCGGTCCTCGCCGTTGCGCAGCGTGTCCATGCCGAATTCGCCGAGAATCAGCGGCTTTTCCTCCGCGATGTTTTGCAGGCGCGCGAGGTAGCGCTCGAAGTCCGCGCGCCGTTCGAGATACACATTTAGCGAGAGAAAATCCACGTTCGCGGGACGCAGATACTCGGTCGGCGGAAAGCTCGCGTAGCTGTAGAGCGGGCGCGGATCGATCGATCTCGCGACATCAATCAGCTTCTCCAAAAACTTCTGGACGCGGTCCGCGCCGAGCCAGCGGATGATCGTCGTCGGCACCTCGTTGCCCACGAGATACGCGAAGATTGCGGGGTGCCCGACATTTTTCCCGACGATGTCGCGCACGACGCCGATGATCTGCCGCTTCAGCGATCGCGAATTCAGAAACTCCACATGTTGCGTCCACGGGATGCTCACCAGCACTCGCAGCCCGAGTTCCGCCGCGAGGTCGAGCAGCCACCGCGAGGGGACATGATACACGCGGATGAGATTGATCCCCATCTCGCGCATCTGCGCAAAATCACGGCGCGCCTGCTCCGGCGTGCTCATGAATTCGCCGTCCGCATTCGGCCTGAACGGCCCGTAAGTCACGCCCCGCAAAAACCACGGCTTGTCGCCCTCGAAAAAAAACTTCGCGCGGACTTGGATCGGCGGGAGGTCGGCGGCGGGCTTGATGGGTTCGGACATGTGGGCGGCCCTTTTACGGATGCCGCCGCGTCACCGCAAGCAGACGCATTCGGATGGCGCACGATGGCCTGGCGGAGGATTACGCAGCGCGGAGAAGTGTGCAGAACCTTCCGCGCACGGTTCCACCGAAAACACACTCCACTCCCATGCTGAAAAAAATCCTCATCGCCCTACTCGCGCTCATCGTCGTACTCGTGATCATTGTCGCTGTGCAGCCGTCGGAATTCCGGATCACGCGCAAGGCCGTCATCCCCGCGCCGCCTGCCGCGGTATTCGAGCAGATCAACGACTTTCAAAAATGGAACGCATGGTCTCCGTGGGCGAAGCTCGATCCGAATGCGAAGAACACCTTCGAAGGCCCGACTGGGGGAGTCGGCGCGAAGTTCCTGTGGTCGGGCAACAATGAGGTCGGAGAGGGATCGATGACGATCACGGCCAGCAAGCCGGGCGAAAGCGTCGTGATGGATCTGGTGTTCATCAAGCCGTTCGCCGCGTCGAGTGTCACGGAGTTCACGATGAAGCCGGAGGGCGCTGGCACCGAGGTGACGTGGAGCATGTCGGGCAAGAACAACTTCATCGGAAAGGCCGCCGGGCTTTTCATGAATTGCGACAAGATAGTCGGCACGAAATTCAAGGAGGGGTTCGCAAATCTGAAGCGCGTCGTGGCGAGGCCGTAACGGGACATCCGAAAACAGGCGCGGCGCCTCGGAGTGCGGCGGGAAGGATATTGAATCTGCAATTGCTGCAACGCAGGCAGGTGGGATTGAATGATGGTGTAGATGATTGGGGATTCGGGCATGACTTGATGACGCGAATGCGCAACTGGCTATTATCCAAAAACCGGCGATGGGAGGTCAGGCAAAGGCGCAACGGCGCGAAGAAGAAGCGGATGCCAACAAAGCGCCATTCTCCCATTGGGTAAGCGCGAACCAACGCAGATCCCTTCGCGCCTTTACGCCTTTGCGTGACTTCTCTTCCTCCCATCGCTGCAGAGTTGAGGCGAAAACGAACACTTGCATAAAAGCCAATGCGAACGATTCTGCGCGCCCTTCGGCTGGCCAGTTGACCCGTCGAAGCAGCTCTCACGAGCTTTTCAACCCGGCGAAGGTCACAACCCCGCCAATTCATTCGCAAAAGCCAAACCAACCATGCCTGTTCAAGATGATGTTATCACAATCGAGGGAAAAATCACGTCGGTCCTCGCCGGAACCATGTTTCGTGTCGAACTGGCCAACAAGCACCTCGTGCTCGGACACATCTCAGGCAAGATGCGCAAGCGGTTCATCCGCCTCGCGATGGGAGACCGCGTGAAAATGGAAATGTCGCCTTACGACCTCACGAAAGCGCGCATCGTTTATCGTTTGGGGTAGGCAGGCAAATCCGTGGTTGAGTGGCAGGAGGCTGAAGCCGTGACTTTGCCGGGGCTACCTCTTCGGGTTCCGAAAAGGCGAAAAGGCGACAAGGGGCAGACGGATTGGTGGATTCAATGGCACTCATTTTCTGCCCAGCCGGGCGAGCCGCTGCGTCGAATCGCGTTAACGGCTCACACCTTCACCCGCTCGATCCCTGCGCCGAGGGCGTTGAGCTTTTCATCAATGGACTCGTAGCCGCGGTCAATGTGATAGACGCGGTTCACTTCCGTGACGCCATCGGCCTGGAGGCCGGCGAGGACGAGCGCGGCGCTTGCGCGGAGGTCGCTCGCCATCACGGGCGCGCCGCTCAGGCTTTTCACGCCTTTGATGGTTGCCGTGTTGCCGTCGAGCGAGATGTCCGCGCCCATGCGTTTCAGCTCGCTCACGTGCATGTAGCGCTGAGGAAAAATCGTCTCGCTGATGACGCTGACGCCGTTCGTGCGGCATAGCAGCGCGCACATCTGCGCCTGCATGTCGGTCGGGAATCCGGGGTAGGGCTCGGTGGTGAGGCGCAGCGGCTTCGGGTTGCCGTTGCCGCGCACGGTGATCGAATTCGCGGCGGTCTCCACCTCGTAGCCGCTCTTGCGGACGTGCGCGATCACGTTCGCAAGATGCTCCGGTTTCACGCGCAGCAATTTCACCTCGGTGCCCATCATCGCGCCTGCGACGAGATACGTGCCGGCCTCGATGCGGTCGGGGATGACGCTGTGCTCCGCGCCGTGCAGTTCCTTCACGCCCTCGATGACGATGCGCCGCGTGCCCGCGCCCTCGATCTTTGCGCCCATCTTGTTCAGGAAGTCCGCGAGGTCCACGACCTCGGGTTCGGCAGCCGCGCCCTCGATCACGGTGACGCCTTTCGCGAGCGTGGCGGCCATCATCACGTTGTCGGTGCCGAGCACGGTCGGGCCGTTTTTCCCGAGGAGGTTCATCTGCGCGCCGCGTAGCGTGCGGGCGGAAAGTTTCACATTGCCGTGATCGATCACGCTCGTCGCGCCGAGCGACTCGAAGCCGCGCAGGTGAAGATCGATCGGGCGGTCGCCGATGACGCAGCCGCCGGGGAGCGAGACGATCGCCTTCTTATTCCGCCCGAGCAGCGGGCCGAGCACGCAGACGGATGCGCGCATTTTCCGCACGATGTCGTAGGGCGCCTCGGAAATGATCTTCGCGGCCTCGACTCGCACGGTGCCGCTCGCTCGTTCGACGCTTGCGCCGAGGTGCGAGAGGATTTGCAGCATGAAGTGGATGTCCGAGAGGTCGGGCACGTTCGAGATGACGCACGGCTCCTTCGTGAGCAGCGTGGCGGCGAGGATGGGCAGCGCGCTGTTTTTGCTGCCGGAGATCCGGACGCTGCCGCTGAGCTTGTGTCCGCCGTGAACGAGAATCTTATCCATGAGTGGTGATGAGGAAATGCGTTGCCGAGTGCTCGGGGGAAAGAGTCACGCAAAGGGCGCCTTACGCCTTGGCGCGTTTGCGTGATCAAAAAGCACGGTTTGCGGAGCAGCATTGGAGTTCATTTCAGCACAGTGATGATGAAACGTTCGCGGCCTTGCAGATCTTTCAAAATTCTTGCGTCGCGAAATCCGTGCGCGGGAATTTCCGAGCTTAGGATCACTGTTTGATCGAGGCCAACTTCCAGCGCGAGCGTGCCGCCGCTGCGCAATTTTGCAGCAGCCTGCGGGAGCAGGCGGCGGATGAGATCGAGGCCGTCCGCGCCGCCGTCGAGCGCGGCGCGCGGGTCGCGCTGCACCTCGGGCTGGAGCGCGGCGAGTTCTCCGGTGGGAATGTAGGGCAGGTTTGCGACGATGAGATCGAACGGCGCTTCGGCGGCGGAGAGTAGATCGCTTTTTGCAAAAATGACGCGCGCTGTGAGCCCGCAACGATCCGCGTTTTCCCGCGCGAGCGCGAGCGCGTCGTCGGAGGCGTCGAGGCCTGTGACTCTTGCATCAGGCAGTGCGTGTGCGAGCGCGAGCGCGATGCACCCGCTGCCGGTGCCGACATCGGCGATGCGTCCGCCTTTCCATGCGCAGTCGTCGGCGGCGAGCATCTCGCAAAGCTGCTCTGTCTCGGGGCGCGGGATGAGCGCGCGCGCGTCGGTTTTCAACGTGAGGCCGAGGAACTCGACGGTGCCGAGCAGGTGCTGGAGCGGCTCGCGTTGCGCTCGGCGGCGGACGAGTTCGCGCAGCGGAGCGAGTTCCGCCTCGGTGAGCGCGCGGTCGAATTCCATGTAGATGTCCATGCGTTTTTTCTTCAGCACATGCGCGAGCAGGTGCTCGATGTTGAGCCGCGGGCTTTCTACGCCGCTCTTTTGGAAAAACGCTGTCGTCGCGGTGATGACTTCGAGCACGGTCTTCATGGGCGAGGGCTGCGTCACTGCGTGGATTGCAGCTCGTGATTCAGCACGCTCACGCAGTAGATCGCCGCGGTCTCGGTGCGCAAAATGATCGGGCCGAGTGTGACGGGCCGGCAGCCGTGGCTCTTTGCGAGCGCGAGTTCCGCCGGGGTGAAGTCGCCCTCGGGGCCGATGAGGATCAGCACGCTGCGCGGACGCTTCTCGCCGATCTCCGCGAGCACCTGCTTGAGAGGCCGTGCGTCGCTTTGCAGCGATGCGATGAGCATGAGGTCAAATTTTTCATTCCGCTCGAAAAGTTCGCGCGGCGTGCAGGGTTTCGCGACGCGCGGGAGGAAATTCTGCCCGCACTGCTTGCATGCCTCGATCGCGGTGCGCTGCCACTTCGCCTGCTTGCGGATGTGATCGTCCTCCGTGCCGCGCACGACGGTGCGCTCGCTCATCAGCGGCGCGATTGCACCGACTCCAAGTTCCGTCGCCTTCTCGATGATCATCTCCATGTTTTTCCCCTTCGGCACGGCCTGCGCGAGCGTGATGCGGCAGGGCAGGGGAGCTGTTTTTGCGAGCGAAAGCTTCCGCAGTTCCGTGCCGGACTTGCTGTGTTTCCCCAGCTCGACTTCCGCTTCTTGGCCCTCGCCGTCGAATACCGTCGCGCGTTCGCCGGCCTTCATCCGGAGCACGTCGAAGGCGTGGTGCGTCTCGGCTGCATCTAGCGCGAGACGGTCCGGATTCCACGCGACGCCGGGAATGTAAAAGCGCGGCATCGCTATTGGAAAAACTCACGCGCCCGATCAAGGAAGCTCTTGTGTGCGGGCGGCACCTCGTCGCCGAGGAGTTCGGCGAATTCCTGCAGCTTGTGCTTCTGCTCGGAGGTGAGCTTCTTCGGCACTGCGATTTGCGTGCGCACATGCAGGTCGCCCGTGTCGCCGCCGCCGAGTTCGGGCATGCCTTTGCCGCGCAATTTGAACGTCGTGCCGCTCTGCGTGCCGGCAGGAATTTTCAGCGACGCCTCGCCGTGCAGCGTGTTCACCTTGATCTCGCCGCCGAGCGCCGCCATCGCGAAGCTGATCGGCAGATCGCAGAAGAGGGTTGAGTCCTCGCGTTCGAAAATTTCGTGCTCCTTCACATGGATCACGACGTAAAGATCGCCCGCCTGCCCGCCGCGGACGCCGGCCTCGCCGTTGCCCGTGCTGCGGAGGCGCGAGCCGTCCTCGATGCCCGCGGGGATTTTCAGTTTGATGCGCGTGCTCTGCTCCGAACGGCCTTCGCCGCGGCATTCGCCGCATGGCTTCTCGACGGTCTGCCCCGAGCCGCGGCAGCGCGGGCAAGTCTGCGCGACTTGGAAAAATCCGCGCGATGTCACGACCTGGCCGCGGCCTCCGCAGGTGCTGCACGTCACGACGCGCGAGCCTTTTTCCGCGCCGGTGCCGTTGCATGAGCCGCACGCGCTGGGCTTGGAGACTTCGATCTCCTTCTCGGCACCGAACGCCGCCTCCTCGAGCGTGATCTGCATGTCGTAGCGCAGGTCGCTGCCGCGCTGCCGGCTCTCGCGTTCCTGCTTCGCTCCGCCGCCGCCGCCGAAGAACTGCTCGAAGATATTTCCGCCGCCGCCACCACCGCCGCCGAAGACCTCGCGGAAAATATCGAACGGATCGTGGAAGCCCGCACCGCCGCCGCGGGCAGCGCCGCCCTGTGCGAATGCGGCGTGGCCGTAGCGGTCGTACGCGGCGCGCTTGTCCGGATCGGAGACCGCCTCGTACGCTTCGCCGAGTTCCTTGAAATTATCCTCCGCGTGCTTGTCGCCCGGATTTTTGTCCGGGTGCAGTTTCACCGCGAGCTTGCGGTAGGCCTTCTTGATTTCATCCGCCGATGCGCCTTTGGCAACGCCGAGGATTTCGTAGTAGTCGCGTTTTTTGGACATTCGATTGGGGCGCTACGCTGCGGGTGCGCCCTTGCTCACGACCACCATGGCCGCGCGCAGTAGCCGGTCGCGCAGGCGGAATCCGCGGCGCAACTGCCGGATGACTTGTCCCTCGGGCGCCTTCGCGTCCTCCTCCTGGCTCACGGCTTCGTGAAGGTTCGGATCGAATTTCGCGCCGACCGTCTCGATCACTTCCACGCCGCTGCCGCTCATGAATTCCTTGAGCTGCCGCTCGATCATTTCCATTCCCACGACGATCGGCGATTTCGGATCGCCCTTGCGGACTTCCATCATGCCGAGATCGAAATTGTCCAGCACCGGCAGCAGCCGCTCCAGCAGGATTGCCTGGGCGCGTTTGAAATCCTCGTCGCGCTCGCGGGCGACGCGCTTGCGGTAGTTGTCGAGATCGGCGGTGGCGCGCATCGCGGCGTCTTTCCACTTCGCGGCCTCGGCCTCTGCGGCCTCGAAGGGGTCAAGCGCGTCGGCCTCCGCATTGGCGGCGTTGGATTCGTCTGTTTCGGGTTTCCCCGTGGTGTCAACGTTTGGTGTGCTCATTTTTTCAAGATGGTGATCAGTGTGATGTCGTCGTGCGGAGGCTGGTCGCCGATGAAGGCTTTCACGTCACTGGTGACGCGCTGCACAATGCCGGCTGCGTCTTCGGATGCGCTTGCCTGGACAGAGCGAATCATCGCTTCCAACCCGAACTCGTCCCCGTTCCGGTCTTGCGCTTCGGTGACGCCGTCGGTGTAGAGGATCAGGCAGTCACCGGGTTCGAGGACCAGGGAAAAATCGTTTGTCACCCTATTGAATGCGCTCCCGCTGTCAATGCCCACAGCCATGCCCGGCGGGTTCACCTTCGTGACGCTCTTGTCTGCCGCGCGGTACACGAGCGGCGCGTCGTGTCCGGCGCGCACGAGGCGGATTTCATTGCTCCGCCGATCGAGCACGACGTATGCGAGCGAGATGAACATGTCCTCGCGGATGTCCGGGTAAAGTTGCGTGTTCAGCCTGCGGATCACGTCCGCCGGCGAGCCCTCGCCGCGTGCGAGGAGGCGCAGCGCTGTGCGCGTCATCGCCATCAGCAGCGCGGCGGGGATGCCTTTTCCGGACACGTCCGCAATCGCCACGCCGCAGCGGTCTTCGTCGAGCGGGATGTAGTCGAAATAATCGCCGCTCACGTAGCGTGCCGGCATGTTCGTGCCGGCCACGTCGAAGCCCGCGATCACCGGCGGCTCGCTCGGAAGCAGGATGCGCTGCACCTCGTTGGCGATGTTCAGATCCTTCTCGATCTGCTGCTTCTCCGCGGCCTCGTGGTGGAGGAACGCATCGAACAGCGAGAATGCCGACTGCTCGGCGAGCGCCTTGAACGTGTTGAAATGCCCCGGCCCGAACGGCGGGCTCTTTCCCGAGCGTGCGAGCGCGAGCACGCCGAGGTTCTGACCCGCGTAAATGAGCGGCGCGATGAATGCCGAGTTCACCCCGTAAGCCAGCAGGCGCTCCAGCCGCGCGTCCGTCGGCAGCAGCGAGATCGCGCTGTTCTCCGAGAGCGCGAAGCCGATGAGACCTTCGCCGACTTTCACCGCCTGCAGCCGGATCTGCGCGTGGATGGATGTCGGCGCGGTGCCGTTCGGCTTCGGCAGTTCGACAAAAGGCGGCGATCCTTTCGAGACATACGACGGGTGGAGCGCCGTGCCGTTCTTGTTCGTGAGATAGAGCGCGCCGCCGTCCGCCTCGAGGGTTCGCAGCGCGCCCTCCACGATCCGCCCGTCGAGATCGCCCGCGTGCGCATCGTCCTTCAGCGCCTCGCCGATGCCGTGGAGGAAATCGAACACGCGCCGCTCCTCCGTCTGGATCTTCACCTTTTCGCGCATCAGATCCGTGATCTGGCGCCGGTGGAGTCGCGCCGCCATCACGCTCCATGCGGCTGTGGCGACGAGCGCGGTGGATAGGATGATTTCGGCCAGCATAGGATTTTGCGGGCGGTGAAAATGAGTCCGCACAGGCCCCGCCTGCAAGCATTGGATTTCGCTGTGGAAATAAAGGGAAATGCGCGCACCTGCGGCTGCGCGAGTGGTGCGGCGGCGCCGCGTTTTCCATTCTCGCGCTCCGCTCCCGGCCTGCGCAGAGTGCCGGCCCTTTCCCATGAACTCCCGCGCCGTCCTCGCCGTGCTCTTGTGTGTGAATCTCGACCCCGCGCATTCCGCGGAGCGCCCGCCGCTCGCTGCTCGCGTGAAGGAATTCATCGCAGAGCACAAGACGCCCGAGGCCATTGATGCGAAGCTGAAGGAGTGGACTGCGAAGGAGCCGGAAAATCCCGATCCCTACATCCTCGCTGCAAACGCATACTTCGCTGCGGCGGACAACGTGAGCATCACGGCCGACACAGAGCGCCCGGGATTCGCGATCGTGGATCCGAAGACGAAGAAAAGAGTCGGCACCATCGGGAGCGCGCCCGTTCCGAAGCTTCAGATGAAAGGCGAGAGCATCCTCGCGGCGGCTGTGGAGAAATTTCCGCACCGCCTCGACATCCACGTCGGGCGCATGAGCATCTGCGAACGCGCCGACGACATGAAGGCGCTCGAACGCGCCGCCCTCGCCACGCTCGGTGCAGTCGCCGCGCAGGGGGACAAACTCCGCTGGAGCGACGATACGCCCATCACCGTCCCGCTGGAGCAAAAAGTCGTGGGCGAAATCCACGGGCGCATCCGCCTCCTGTTTTCAAAGGAGAAGCCCGAGACCGACAAGGCCGGCCACGGGATCGCGCTCGCAGGGCTGAAGCTCTACCCGAAAAACGTGAGGCTGCTGAACATCGCCGCTATCTATCACACGTACAACAAAGAATGGAAGCAGGCACGCGCGCTCCTCATGAAAGCTTCGGAGTCCGCCCCCGACGATCTGCTCGTGCTGATGAATATCGCGATGATCTCCGTGAGCATGAATGACACCGCCGACGCCAAGGCGCGCTTCGAGGCAATCATCAAGAAAGCGCCCGACAGCGAGCAGGCGCAGCAGGCGAAGGACGAGCTGAAAAAACTGAAAGTGCCTGCCGCGAAGAAACGCTGACGCCCGAGATTTCCGCGGGATAAATCAGCGCGTGAGGCCAAAGCGCTTGACGCTCCCGCGCTGGTGGCGACGATGCGCGGACATGCGATTTCAGACATTTTACGAAGGGCGGCATTTTCTCCTGCCCTCGCTTCTGGTGACAATTTTCGGCGGCTGGCTTTCCGCGGACCGGCTCGGCTGGCTGTGGCTCACGATTCCCGCGGCCCTCGTGTTCGTCTTCTGCGTGAATTTTTTCCGCGACCCGGACCGCACCGTGGCTCCGGGTGCGGACATCGTCGTCGCGGCGGCGGATGGCGTCGTGGATGCGATCGAAATCGTCGAGGAAAAGGAAGTGCTGGGCCGCCAGTGCAGGCGCGTGAGCATCTTTCTGAATGTCTTCGACGTGCATGTGAACCGTGCGCCCATCGCCGGGAAAATCATCTACACGAAGCACCATCCGGGCACGTATCTCGATGCGCGCGACCCGTACTGCCACCAGAAAAACGAGGCGCTCACGTGGGCCTTCGCCGGCGAGCGCGCGACGCTCGTGGTGCGGCAGATCACCGGCGCGATCGCGCGGCGCATCGTGCCGTGGAGCAAGCTCGGCGCTACCGTGGAGAAGGGGCACCGGTTCGGAATGATCCGCTTCGGCTCGCGCACGGATATCTTCCTGCCGCTCGACGCGGAGATCCTCGTGAAAATCGGCGACCGCGTGGAGGGCTGCACGAGCCTCATCGCGCGCCTCGCCGCGCCGGATGCGGGGTATGTCGCGAGTGCGGCGCTGCCAGCGGTCTTGATCCCATGATCCATTTTGTTTTGGTGAAAAGTGCTCAGTGCTCAGTGCGCAGTTCTCAGTGAACGCAGCGCACCGTGACTGAGAACTGAGCACTGAGAACTGAGCACTCATCCCATCCCACCATGCCCGACGACGGCTCGCCCAAAATCTACCTCCTCCCGAATCTGATGACCGCGGGGAATCTCTTCTGCGGATTCCTTGCGACGCTGAAGATTCTCCACGGCACGCTTGAGGTGCAACTCAAGGCCAGCGTCGCGACGCAGGCTGCGGACATGGCGCGCGCGCTCGACGCGGGGAACTACGATTTCAAGATGGCGATCTGGTGCATCCTGGCGGCGTGCATTTTCGATCTGCTCGACGGACGGCTCGCGCGCCTCGGCGGGACGGACAGCCCGTTCGGACGCGAGTTCGATTCGCTGGCGGACATCGTGAGCTTCGGCGTCGCGCCCGCGCTGCTCGTGAGCCGCGTGGTGCTGCGCGAATTCGACCAGATCGGCTGGCTCGTCGCGTCGGTCTATCTCATCTGCGGCGCGATGCGGCTTGCGCGGTTCAACTGCATCGCCGCTTCCGGCGTGCCCGGTGCCGGCAAGGACTTCAAGGGCTTCCCGATTCCCGCCGCGGCCGGCCTCGTCGCGAGCATCACGCTTTTCATGCTGTGGCTGAACAATGACCACCTCGAACACAGCCTCACAAAATGGGTGCTGCCGCCGCTGCTGCTCATCCTCTCGTGGATGATGTTCAGCGGCTTCAGGTATCCGAGCTTCAAGGCGATCAACTGGCGCACCACGCGCACTGTGCCGAAGTTCATTGCGATCGTCACGGTCATCAGCCTCACGGTGATGTATTACAATTGGATGCCGGCGGTGATCTTCATCAGCTACCTGCTCTACGGATTCCTGCGTCCGTTCCTGTCGCGGAAGATTAAGGAAGGCATCGAGGATGAGATCGAGGACGAGGACGAGCCCGGGAGCCCGTGACGTGGGGCGGCACGTTGAATATTGGACGTTGAGCGTTTGACGTTAAACGTTTGGCCCGCCGCAGGCGCGGTGCGAACAGGACGCGCATCCGGAAACCGAAAGGCCGCTGCGCGGGGCTCAACGTCAAACGTTTAACGCTCTAACGTTC
>BJFP01000029.1:0-8987 GCA_014189875.1 Verrucomicrobiota bacterium
CCTGTGGAAAAATCCGGCACGGTACGCACATTCCGCCTGCACGGGCTCGCGGCGCTGACACGGCACACATGCACGCTCGAGGTGAACGGAAAGCCGTCGAGTTACCCGCCCGCGATGTTGCGCACATTTCCTACGCCGGGGAATGCCACGTCGTTCGGGTTTGCATTCGGATCGTGCGCGCGCACGGGCTCGGAACATCCGGTCTTCGATACGATCCGGAAGCAGGATCCCGCGTTTTTTCTGCACCTCGGCGACCTGCACTACACGAACATCTCGCGCGATGATCCGCAGTATTTCCGCGCGGCGTGGGACACCGTGCTCGCGTCCGTGACACAGGGCGCGCTCTACCGCACGGTGCCGCTCGCTTACGTCTGGGACGACCACGATTTCGGCCCGAACGACTCCGACGCGCGCACGCCCTCGCGTGCTGCGGCGAGGCGTGTGTATCGCGAATATGCGCCGCATTATCCGCTGCCCGCGGGCGACGGGGACACGGCGATCCACCAGGCCTTCAGCATCGGGCGCGCGCGCTTCATCCTCACGGATCTGCGCAGCGAGCGTTCGCCGAAAAATATGCGCGATGGCGCTGCGAAGACGATGCTCGGTGCGGCGCAGAAGGAATGGTTCAAGCGCGAGCTTGCGGCGGCGGCGCGCTCGCACGCGGTCGTCTTCTGGGCGAGCAGCGTGCCGTGGATCGGCGCACCGGATCACGGCGACGGATGGCCGGGCTACGCCGACGAGCGGCGCGAGATCGCGGGCTTCATCGCGCAAAATGGAATCCGCAATCTCGTCATCCTCTGCGGCGATGCGCACATGCTCGCCGCGGACGACGGGCGGAACAGCGATTACACGGGCATCCGCGGGCTGCGCATCCCGGTGCTGCACGGCTCGCCGCTCGACCAGGGCGCGAGCATGAAGGGTGGGCCGTACAGCCACGGCGTCCACCTGCCGGAGCCGGGCGAAGGCTGTTTCGGCTGGGTGAATGTGCTCGACGATGGCGGCGACGTGCGGATCGAGTTCACGGGCAGCGATGAATTCGGCGACGTGAAAGTGCGGATGGCTTTCGCGGTGTGATGCGGGCGTTTTTCTTAATCTTAATCCGAATCTTAATCTTAATCCCCGGCGCGCTGCGTTGCGTGCGACGGAGAGATTAAGATTAAGACGCGGAGACGAAGCGCATGCTTGCGGTTTCGCGCGCGCTCACGTTTGTTCGGCGGTACCGATGCTCCGCTCATTCCTTCTCTCGCTCATCGTGCTCAGTCTCCCCGCGTGCGCCGCGGACAAGCCCGCCAGCGCCGAACCTGCCGCCGGCTACGGCCAGCCGGTCGCTCCTTCGCCGGAACCGGCGAAGGGCACGCCACGGATCACGTTCACCGAATGCCACGTCGAGGGGCCGTACATCGCGTTCACTTTCGACGATGGCCCGCACCCGACTCAGACGCCGCGCGTTTTGAAAATGCTGAAGGAGCGCAATATCAAGGCGACATTCTTCTGTCTCGGCGACTGCGTCGCGCAGAACCCGGACGTCGCGAAACAGATCGTCGAGGAAGGCCACGAGATCGCGAACCATTCGTGGAACCATCCGCAGCTCTCGAAGATGGGCGAGGCCTCAGTGAAGGATCAGCTCGGTCGCGCGCACAACGTCATCAAACAGACGACCGGCGTGACGCCGACACTCATGCGTCCGCCATACGGCGCGTTCACCGCAACCCAGCGGACGTGGGCGCACGCGGCGTGGAATTACAAGTGCATCCTATGGGATGTGGACAGCCTCGACTGGAAGCACCGCGCGCCGGCGAAGACCGAAAGCATCATCGTGAAGGAGACGAAGGGCGGCTCCATCATCCTCTGCCACGACATCCACAAGACCACGATTGACGCGATGCCCGCGACGCTCGACGCGCTGCTGGCGAAGGGATTCAAATTTGTGACCGTGACGGAGCTGCTGAAGATGCACCGCGAGCCGGAGACGAAGAAGAAGGCGCAGACATCGAAGCCCGCGACGGCACCGGCCACGTCGGCAGCACCCGACGATTCGAAGAAGCAGCCGCAGCCTGCGCCCGGAACGCCCGCGGCTCCCGCCAGCGGCGCGGCGCGGTAGCAGCAGATGCTCGGCGAATCTTTCTTCCAAGCACGCGCGGATCTCGGCACCGCGCTGTTTTCGCTGGGCACGCTCGCGCACGATCTGCACGCGCCGCAGGAGACGATCCGCACGCTGAACGAGCTGGGCACGAGCCTGCGCGAGCCGTTCCTTTTCGTCGTGGTCGGCGAGGTGAAGGCGGGGAAATCCTCGCTGCTGAACGCGCTCTTCGGACGCGAATTCTGCAAGGCGGACGTGCTGCCGATGACGGACAAAATCTACGTCTTCAAGCACGCGGAGCAGGAGCGCGACGTGCATGTCTCGCCACAGCTCACCGAGTGCCACCGCACGTCACCGGCGCTGCGCGATTTCAACATCGTGGACACGCCGGGGACGAACACGATCGTGCCCGAGCACGAGGCGATCACGCGGCAGTTTCTGCCGCTCGCGGACTTGTGCCTGTGCGTTTTCTCCACCGTGAATCCGTGGGGCGCGAGCGCGTGGGAATTCCTCCGGCACCTGCACAAAACGTGGCTGAAAAAAGTCGTCTTCGTGCTCCAGCAGCGCGACCTGCGCTCGGCGGCGGAGGTGGATGCGGTGCTCACGCACATGCGGCAGACGATGCTTCAGAAGATCGGCGAGAGCTGCCCGATTTTCGCGGTGTCGGCGAAGCAGGCGTGGGAGGCGAAGCACACGGAGGATGCGGATGCGCGCGCGCGGATGCTGGGCGAGAGCGGATTCGACGCGCTGGAAAATCACATCGCATCGAGCGTGACGGACGGCTCGGCGCGCACGGAAAAACTCGGCAGCGTGTGCCGCAGCGCGCAGGTGATTTTTTCGGAATTCAAGCTGCAGGTGACCACTGCGGCGGCCACCTTGGAAACCGACCTGATGAAGCTCCGCGAGCTGCGCGCGGTGCTGGAGGAACGCAAGGAGCAGAGCTTCCGGCAGGTGGGCGGGATGCTGTGGACGATCGCGCAGGCATCCGAGCGCACGCAGGGGCAGGGCGAGGAACTGCTACGCGAAAAGCTGACTTTCGCGGGCACGGTGAAGCTGATGTTCGGCAAGCGCGGGCTGGAAAAATTCTTCCAGACCGAACTCGAGAACCGCCAGCGCGAGACGCTGACGAAGATCGTCCGCGAATCACTGGAACTGATCGAGGCGGACATGCGGAGCGTGTGGAAGCAGGTGCATGAGCTGATGAAGCGTTCATTCGCAGCGCACGATCTGCCGCTGCTCCCGGACTTCGCACAGCAGCGCACGGAGCTGCTGAACCGGATCGATCTCGCGCTCATCGGGCGCACGCAGGGCGAGGAATTCCAGCAGCAGATGCAGCGCGTCTTCGCGGAGACCGCGAGCTGGCTGCGCCTGCCGGCGGGCGTGTTTGCCGCGGGAGGAATCGGCGCGGTGCTCGCAGGGGCGCTGACGAAGGCGACGCTCCTCGACATCACCGGAACGATCGCGGGAGTCGGCGCGCTGACAGGCACGGTCGTCGCACTTACGAAGCGGCGGAAGATTCTCGCCGAATACCGGCGGCAGATGAACGAGAAACGCGAGGCGATGGTGCGCGCCATCGAGGATCATCTGCGTCATGCGGTGCAGCGCTTTTACGTGGATCTTGCGCAGCTCTTCCAGCCGATCGAGGCATTCGCGGAGGCACAGAAAAAACTGCTGGAACCGTCGATGGCAGCCGTGCGCGATTTGGATGCGAAGCTCACGAAATGCGCCGCGGCCCTCGGTGGCACGAAGGCGTCGGCGGCTGCGGGAGGGTGATTTTTCCTGGTTCAGAAATCCGTCAGTACCACTCTGGGGGTGCTGGAACTCATGGAGCGCTAAAGGCCCGCAACCATGCCAGCCCAGGCTGGTATGGGTTACGCCCTTGGCGCACAGAACCGACCGGAATTTCGGTACGCCCGCTCAGGCGCTGCGACTACGCGAGCGCGTCGAGCTTCGAGAGGATGTCCGCCTTCGGCTGGCGTCCGACGAGCTGTTGGACGGGCTCGCCTCCCTTGAAGAACAGAAGCGCGGGGATGGAGTTCACGCGGAATCTTGCAGCAAGCGCCTGGCTCTCGTCCACGTTCACCTTTGCGACGATAGCCTTGCCGACGCGCTCGTTTGCGATCTCATCAATCACCGGCGAGAGTTGCACGCACGGGCCGCACCACGGCGCCCAGAAATCCACGAGCACGGGCAGCGTGGATTTTACGACTTTGTCGTCGAAATTGGAGTCGGTGAGATTGATGACGTTCGCGCTGGCCATGATGAGATGTAAATTACGGTGCTACTGCGCCCACGGCGGCAGTGTGGCTTCGGTGTACACGAGCCAAGTGAAGACGCCCGCGCCGACGGCGGCGAGGAACGCGAGAATGCTGAGGACGATGCCGAGCGTGTCCGACTTTGCCGGCGAAACCGAAGTCTGCGGGGCCACGTTCGCGGCGCTCACCGATTTCTGACCACCGGCCGGGACGGTCTGCTTGACTCCGCTCGCAAGCGGCCCCGTCTTCATGAACGGCTGCGTCGTCTGCATTTTCACGGTGGCCTTCGGAAGCGCGGGCGCGGAACTCTTCGGCGCATCCGTGGGCAGGCTAATGCGCGCGGTCTCCTTTTTCGGCGACGCAGGCTTGGCCGCGATGCCGGACAGTCCGGGCACGGGCTTCGGGACGACACCGGACGGCGCGGGCTTAAGCGGGATCGTGGGCTTGCTCACGAATGACGGCGGCTTCGGCGGCGGGGTCAGGCCGCTCACGGGCTTGGAAAGTGGCGGCGGCGCGGGCGGCGCGGAAGGCCGTGCGATCGGCGGCGGAGTCGCGAGCCCGGAAGTCGGCAGCGTCACCTTTGACGTTTCCTTCTTCGGCGTGATGCCGGCGGTGTCGGTGAGATTCACACGCACCGTCTCGCGCTTGGCGACAGGAGTCTCGCCTTTTGGCGGGAGCGTGATGCGGATAGTCTCCTTCTTGTCGGGATCGTCGCTCGGGGCTGCGGATGGGGTTGGATTTTCGTCGGCCATGGCTTGGTGGTGGGAACGTTTTGCGTATCTCAGCGCCTCCCCTCAGTGTCAACTGGTTTGTCTGAAATATGCTGCAATCGCAGGCCAGATTGCGGCTTTTTAATCCGACGGATTGTCGGTTTTTAATGTCGCGCGCAAATTTCCCCGCGTAAAAATTTTGTCCCGTTCGAGAGAGGTGCGGCTATTGAACCGGTGAAACGGGTCGCACCGCGGCACGCCTCGCAAATCAACTGAACACACCTCATCAAGAATTTCATGAAGCGCATCCTCAGCGTCCTCACCATCGTGGCCCTCGGCCTCGCCATCACCGCACCCGCGCAGGCGGCCAAGGGCGGCAAAAAAGGCAAGAAGGGCAGCGCGGACATCCTCGCCACCTACGACAAGAACGGCAACAGCAAGATTGACGGCGAAGAAGTGGACGCCCTCAAGAAGGACTTCGCAGCCGGCCAGCCCGAACTGAAGGCCCTCGACACGAACAAAGACGGCGCACTTTCCGACGAGGAAATCGCCGGGGCCGGTGCTGGCAAGAGAGGGAAGAAAAAGAAGAACAAGTAAGACGTCCTGTTCTTTGCGCTCCTGACCGGACGCGGAATTTTCAGTGCGCGGGATGCCTCCGGCGTCCCGCGCACTTTTCTTTTCACGCGCAGCATACGTGGAAAATCCCGCGCGACGTGCTCCCTGCCGTCTTATGCGACGGCGGGGAAAAAATTGCCGACGCCGAGTTTGAAGTTCGGTATTTTCTGTTGGGCGTTTGGTGTTCGGCACGCCGCGGGCGTCACTCGTTTCAGGCACGCCGTCCAGAACCCGGAACGGGAACAACATCCAACATCCGAAATAGAAAATGCCTCCGGTCGCGGGTCTGTTGAATGTTCAATGTTGGATGTTGGATGTTCAACGGCACGTGGATTCCCCCTTGCGAGCGAGCCGCACGCGGGCTAATGGAAACGCGGTGTGCCGGGTGGCCAGCCCGCGCCATTCCCCAAAATCTGCGCCGTCCGATGACTGTTTTCCTGTTCCATCTGCTGAGTCCGCTTCAGCGGGTCGCGTCATCGGAGGCACCGTTCGCCGAGTACGTGCCGTGCCGGGTTTTGGGGAAATGCCGCTGTCTGTCCCGCTGCCTCCGCACGCCCTGAAGCCGCCGCCTTCCGACCCCGCGAGGGATCGGATTTTTCCCGGGAGGAAATGAACACATCCCGCGGGCGAACGCGCGTCGGCTTCGGTAACGCAACCTCAAATCCACACGCAACGAATGAACACCAACGACACACGGCCCCGCGGCCGCCGTCCGAAAAACCGCGACAACCGTCGTGATTCCCGCGACCGGGACGCCCGGCGCACCTCGCCCGACCACCGCACCGAAACGCCGAAGAAACTCTCCCTCTGGCAGAAGTTTCTCGGCCTTTTCTCCCGCAAGCCTGCGAAGACCGCCCCGCCTCCGCGCCCTGAGCAGCGCCGTCCACAGACCCGTCCGGAAGGCGACCGCCGCCGCGGCACACCGCCGGAGAAAATCGAAGTCACCTCGCCGCGCCTCTACGTCGGCAACCTCAGCTACGACGCAGCGGAGAGCGATCTCTCCAATCTCTTCAACGGCGTGGGCAAAGTGCAGAACGCCGAGATCGTCACGCACCGCGACACGTATCGCTCGAAAGGCTTCGGCTTCGTGACGATGCTCACCGTGGAGGAAGCCATCCGCGCCGTGGAGACGCTGCACGACAAGGACTTCATGGGCCGCCGCCTCGTGGTGACCGGCTCGCGTTCCGACGGCATCCGCGAACCGCGCGTGTAGCGCGGGCGACAGCGCGAAACTTCAGACGGGAGCACCGCCGCAAGCGGGGCTCCCGTTTTCGTTGAGCGACGATCCAAGGACGTTGAGTGCTTTCGTTGAACGTTGGACGTATGGCCCGCCGCAGGCGCGGTGCGAATCAGGACGCGCATCCAAAAGCCGAAAGGCCGCTGCGCCGGGCTCAACATCCAACATTCAACGAATCACTCCGCCGACATCCCGGTTGACCGCCACGCGCATCGCTCTACATTCCCCGCCCAAGGCAACTCATAAATGGCACAGCAAACACCTCGTCCGAACCGCGACCCTGAATCCAACGGCGGCAGCAATCCCGAGTCCAATTTCAACTGGCGCGGGCTCCTGCTTTTTGCAGCCGCGATCCTGCTGATCGGCGGCGGCTTCTACCTCCGCAATCCGAATGTGAACAGCAAGACGCTGACATATCCGCAATTCCGAAAGGCGCTCACGGAAAACCTGATTTCCACAAGGGAGAAATGCTCGATCGTCTCCGAGCCCGGCAGCCCGACGGACACCGTGCGCGGCGTGCTCCTCGCCTCAAAGGATGCGGTGAAAGGCGACCCCTTCCGCACGCAGGTCAACCCGCAGTATGTGAAGGATCTCGTCGCGGACCTCGAGAAGTTTGGCATCATCCCTGAGATGGAATCGGCCAGCAACGGCCTATTCGTCTCCGCGCTGTTCAACTTTCTGCCGGTCGTCCTCATCCTGCTCCTGCTCTACTTTTTCTTCCGCCAACAGCTCCGCATGGCGGGCAAGGGCGCGATGAGCTTCGGCAAGAGCAAGGCCAAGATGATGGCGCGGGATAAAAACAAGGTGACGTTCAAGGACGTCGCAGGCGTCGAGGAGGCGAGGGAAGAGGTCAGCGAAATCGTCGAGTTCCTCAAAGACCCGAAGCGTTTCCAAAAGCTCGGCGGCCGCATCCCGAAGGGCGTGCTCATGGTCGGCCCTCCGGGAACGGGCAAGACGCTGCTCGCCCGCGCCATCGCAGGCGAGGCGGACGTGCCTTTCTTTTCGATCAGCGGATCGGACTTCGTGGAGATGTTCGTCGGCGTCGGCGCGAGCCGCGTGCGCGACATGTTCGAGCAGGGCAAGAAGGCCGCACCGTGCCTGATTTTCATTGATGAAATTGACGCAGTCGGCCGCCATCGCGGACACGGTCTCGGCGGCGGACACGACGAACGCGAGCAGACGCTGAACGCGCTGCTCGTCGAGATGGACGGCTTCGACACGCAGGAAGGCGTCATCATCATCGCCGCGACGAACCGCCCCGACGTGCTCGACCCCGCACTGCTGCGCCCGGGCCGTTTTGACCGCCAGATCACCGTCTCGCTGCCCGACGTGCGGGGCCGCGAGGAAATCCTGAAGGTCCACGCGAAAAAGGTGAAGTTGTCCGAGGAAGTGAACCTCGACGTCATCGCCCGCGGCACGCCCGGATTCAGCGGCGCGGAACTCGCGAACCTGATCAACGAGGCCGCACTGATCGCCGCGCGCCTGGGACTGAAGGCCATTTCCAATCCGCAGCTCGAGGAAGCGCGCGACAAAGTCCGCTGGGGCCGCGAGCGCCGCAGCCTCGCGATGAGCGACGAGGAAAAAACCTCGACCGCATGGCACGAAGCCGGCCACGCGATCCTGAGCGTGCTGCTCGAGCACACCGATCCTTTGCACAAGGTCACCATCATCCCGCGCGGACGTTCGCTCGGAGCGACGATGTCGCTGCCCGAGGGCGACCAGTATTCGCTCTCGCGCAAGGAGGCACTCGACACGCTCGCGATGACCGCCGCAGGCCGCATCGCCGAGGAGCTTTTCACGCACGACCTCAGCACCGGCGCCTCGATGGACATCAAGCAGATGACCCGCCTCGCGCGGAAGATGGTCTGCGAATGGGGCATGAGCGACAAGCTCGGCATGGTCGAGTACGGCGACCACGAGGAGCACGTATTCCTCGGACGCGACCTCGGACGCGACCGCGCATACAGCGAGGCCACCGCGCAGGAGATCGACCGCGAAGTGAAGAAGCTCTGCGACGACGCCTACAACCGCGCGCTCCAGCTCATCACCACGCACCGCGACAAGCTCGAGATCATCGCCAAGGCGCTGCT
>BJFP01000029.1:9493-15477 GCA_014189875.1 Verrucomicrobiota bacterium
CGTGAAGGCTTGCCTCGGGTAGCGCGGGCGTCCCGCCTGCCGTGCGACGCATCCTGCGTCGCACATCGGACGGCAGCTTGCGAATGAACCTCTCCCGACCCCCGGCTTGCTGCGCGAGACGCCCGCGCTACCCGAGACAAGCCGTCCTGCTCACGCGATTCCACTTGGACTGCGCGCCGCGACACCGTTTCCTCCGAGCAGCATGAGTCTCGAAAAAATCGTCATCGTCGGAGCCAGCGGATACTCAGGCGAGGAACTCGTCCGCATCCTCTCGCGACATCCGCACGCGGAGATCGCCGCGATCACTTCGCGTCAGCTCGCGGGGCAGACGCTCGCATCCGTCTATCCGCGTTTCGGAGGCACGCGCTACGCGGCACTGAAGTTCATTGATTCCACCACCGAGGCGATCCTCGCCACCGGCGCGCGCATCGTCTTCCTCGCACTGCCACACGGCGTCGCTGCGGAATACGCCGCTCCGCTCGTGAAGGCCGGCCTGCGCGTGCTCGACCTCAGCGCAGATTTCCGCATCAAGGATCTCGCGGTGTATGAGGAATTCTACGGCGAGAAACATCACGCGCCCGAAATCGCCGCCGCGTCGGTTTACGGACTGCCGGAAATTTACCGCGACCAGATCAAGGGCGCGCAGGTCATCGCCTGTCCCGGCTGCTATCCCACGAGCGTGCTCGTCCCGCTTGTGCCGCTGCTCCGGCGGCGGCTCGTGCATCCGGGCAGCATCTGCGTCTTTAGCATGAGCGGCGTGAGCGGCGCGGGCCGCAATGCGAAGACGGATTATCTTTTCGCCGAGTGCAACGAGAGCGTGCGCGCGTACAGCGTGCCGAAGCACCGGCACCTCGCGGAAATCGAGCAGGAGCTCAGCATTGCCGCGGGCAGCACCGTGCGGATCAATTTCACGCCTCACCTCATCCCCGTGAACCGCGGCATCCACACGACTATCTACGCCGCGCCCGAGGACGGCATCGAGCCGTTCCATTTCGCGAACGCGTGGAAGGAGGACTACGGCACGTCGAAATTTGTGCGCCTGCTCGGCGAAAAGGAGCTGCCCGACACGAAGAACGTCACCGGCACGAACTTCGTGGACATCGCCTTCCGCCACGACCCGCGCACAGGCCGCGTCGTCATCCTCAGCGCCGAGGACAATCTCGTGAAGGGCGCCGCCGGCCAGGCCGTGCAGTGCCTAAACATCCTCTGCGGCTGGCCCGAGGAGACCGCGCTGCTCTGAGTGTGGCCGCGCTTGTGAAAGCGCGGGCACACTTTGCCTTCGCGAGCGGGAAGATCAGCCCGCGCTTTCACAAGCTCGGCTACGGGGATTGCTTCGCGTTCCACCGGATGCGCAGCGGAATGAGCAAATGCGTGGTGCCGCCGCCGCTGTCGGCGATCAGCACGAGGCTACGCCAGCCGTCCGCGAGCGGCGGGCCCAGCGCGATGCCCTCGAAGTTGTTCGTCAGCGTCGCGCGGCTGAAGATCAGCGTCTTCGCGGCGGGCTTGTATTCCCCGCCTTCGAGCGCGGGGACTTCTGAAATGTCAGTCGCGCCACCGAGTTCTGTGCGGAAGATTTTCACCGAGAGGCCAAAGGTGCCGACGACGCGTTCGAGCACGAGCAATTCGCCATTTGGCAGCAGCGCGAGATCGCTCACGCCCGTGCCGCCACCGTGCGCGCGGTATGTGGACAGCTCGGTGACATACGCAAACTGACCGGACGGACGAAACGCGCCATCAAACCGCTGAAGCCGCACGACGGCGCCTCGTTCGCTGCCGCTCATCGGGCCGTCGCATTTCAGCGCCTCCTCGTTGGCCGTCCAAAAGTTCCCAACCGTCGAATCGTACGTCAGCGATTCGAGGCTCTTGTTGTTGCGCGCCTTGGAAAAAATCGGCGGCACCGCGACCGGGATCACGGTGCGTTTTTTCAGATCAAATCCAAAGATGCCGTCGCCCGTCTCGCAGCTCACATAGACGCGCTGCTTGCCCGGCACGAATGCGATGCCCTCAAAATCCGCAAGCTTCGTCTTCACCGGCACCGGCGTGCCGATCGATGCGCCGAGGATTTTCCCGCTCGCAGGATCGAGCGTGATGCTCATCGGGAAAATCGCGCGCACCTTGTCCGACACGGTGAACCAGTCGTTCCCGCCCGCCCATGTGAGCCCGCTGAAATCCGTCGCGCCGCGATACTCGATGGAAAACGTTTGTTGATCCCGGACGCCCTCGATTTCCGTCTCTGCCAATGCAGCGCACGAGATCGCGAACAGCAGCGCGACGATGCGGAACACTCGCAGCACACACATCATCGGATCCACTGCGCGAGTTCCTCCTTTGCAGATTCGCTGAGCGCGATGCGGAATTCCGGGGGCAAAATCAATCGCCCATCCGAGAAACACAGTTCGACGCGGCGCGTGCCGGGGTTGCGTCCGAGCACGTCGCGGATTCGGAGCAAGTCGGCTTCGGTGGATTTTGCGCGATCGAGGCTGAGCACGAGCGGCTTCTCCGCAGGCGCCGGTTTTTTCAGCGGAGTCACTTCGTCGGCGGCGATGCGCGGGCCTTCGTCGCGTTGGTCGAGGCGGCCCTTGAGAGTAACGACCGCGCCAGCCTCCAGATGCTTCTGCACTTTCGTGAATGCCTCGTTCCAAATCATCACCTCAATCGTGCCGGTGAAATCTTCGACCACCACGATCGCAAACGGCTTGCCGTCCTTCTTCGTGAACTTCCGCTCCACCGACGCAAGCTGTCCCGCGATGGTCACGATGCTCTTGCTCTCCTGCGATGCGAGCTTCGCAATGGGCACATACTTCGGATTCTCCAGCGCGCTGCGATACTCGTCGAGCGGATGGCCGGTGACGTAAAAACCGAGCAGCTCTTTTTCAAACGCGAGCTTCTCCGTGAGGCTCCACGGCGGGACGGTCGAGACGGCGCGCTTGGTCGCGGGCGGTGTGGCGACTCCGATGTCTCCAAAAAGCGAGACCTGTCCCGCGGCGCGGTCGCGGTGCGCGCTGGCCGCGGACGCCATCGCGCCCTCGATGCCGGCAAACATCGTCGCGCGATCCGCGCCGAACTCGTCGAACGCGCCCGATTTCACGAGGCACTCGATCGCCTTCTTGCTGATCTTCTTGCCGTCCACGCGCGAACAAAAATCCTCCATGCCCTTGAACGCTCCGCCGCGCGCGCGCCCCGCCATCGCGGATTCCATCGCGGACTCGCCGACGTTCTTGATCGCCGCGAGGCCGTAGCGGATCGCGCCGAGGCGGACGCGATCTCCGGCGGCGGGCGGCGTGCCATTCGTGCCATTCGTCACCGCTGCTGTCCCATTTGGTTTTGCTCCGGCCGGGAGATCTTCAAAACGCACCTCAGAACCGGGCTCGGGGTCCGGCGCGATGCTTGGGAATTCCTCGTCGCCGGATTTCGCCGCCTGCGCGAGCGCGGTCTTGCGTGCGGCTTTCGCCGCTTCGACTCCGGCGGCGTCCACATGATCGGGTTCAAATTTCAGACCGCTGCGATTGATGTCCGGCGGCATGATTTTGATCCCGAGCCGTTCGCACTCGGCGACGAAGACGCTGATCTTTTCCGTGTTCGAGACTTCATTGCTCATCACCGCGGCCATGAATTCCACGGGGTAATTCGCCTTCAGAAAACCCGTCTGGTAGCTGAGCCATGCGTAGGCGGCGGAATGCGAGCGGTTGAATCCGTAGCCCGCGAATTTCTCCAGCGTGTCGAAGACTTCGTTCGCCTTGTCCTCCTTGATGCCGTGCAGCTTCGCCGCGCCCGCGCAAAACTTGATGCGTTCCTCGGCCATCTTTTTCTTGTCCTTTTTTCCCATCGCCCGGCGGAGCAAATCTGCGCCGCCGAGCGTGTATCCCGCGAGCACCTGCGCGGCCTGCATGACCTGCTCCTGGTAGATGAGCACGCCGTAGGTTTCGCTCGTGACTTCGTCGAGGAGCTTGTGCGGCGCGCGCACTTTCGCGAGGCCCTTCTTGCGCTTCACGTAGTCGGGGATGAGGTCCATCGGGCCGGGGCGGTAGAGCGCGATGAGCGCGTTGATGTCCTCGATGGTCCGCACGTCGAATTGCTTCGCCCATCCGGTCATGCCGCCGGACTCGACCTGGAACACGGCGACGGTTTCGCCGCGGTTGTAAATGTTGAACGTCGCCTCGTCTTCAAGCGTGATCGTGTCCACGTTGAAGTCCGGCGTGTGCTTGTGGATCAGCGCGACGGCGTCCTGGATCACGGTGAGCGTCTTCAGCCCGAGGAAGTCGCACTTCAACATGCCGACCTCCGTGAGCGCACCCATCGCGTACTGGCTCACGATGGAGCCATCGTTCGCGCGCGTGAGCGGGATGTATTCGCTGAGGTCGCGGTCGCTGATGACCACGCCCGCCGCGTGGACGCCGACGCCGCGCGTGAGGCCTTCGAGCTTCGTCGCGGCCTCCCACATGTGCGCGGTGTTCGGGTCCGTCTTCACCGCCTGCGCAAGCTCGGGATTTTTGTCGATCGCTCCGGGCACATGCTCGGCCGCGCCGGTGTCCTTGTTTTTTCCCTCGTAGCCGGTGAGCGTGATGCCGAGTTCGGTCGGGATCATCTTTGCGATGCGGTCGGCATCGTTGTAGTTCCAGTCGAGCACGCGCGCGACGTCGCGGATGACGGACTTCGCGCCAAGCGTGCCGAACGTGATGATCTGCGACACGGCGCGCTCGCCGTACTTGCGCTTCACGTAGTCAATGACCTCGCCGCGGCGGTTCTGGCAGAAGTCCACGTCAATATCCGGCGGCGACACGCGTTCGGGATTCAGGAAGCGCTCGAAGAGCAGTTTGAACTTCAGCGGGTCAATGTCCGTGATGCCCATCGCGTATGCGATGATCGAGCCTGCCGCCGAACCGCGTCCGGGGCCGACGGGAATCCCCTGCTGCCGCGCCCAGTCAATGAAGTCCCAAACGATCAGGAAATAATTCACGAAGTCCTGTTTTTCGAGCACGTCAATTTCGAGCGCGTAGCGGCGCTGCACGGCCTCGCTGTCGGCGTCCGCGCCGTAGCGTTTGCGCAGGCCGGCCTCGGTGATTTCGCGCAGGTATTCGTTGCGGGTTTTCCCGGCGGGCGGCTGGTAGTCGGGATACTTCGGCGAGGTGTCGAGCTTGAAGCCGCAGCGCTCGGCGATGGCGAGCGTGTTGTCGCACGCGCCGTCGTAATCGGCGAAGAGCGCGCGCATTTCGCCGGGTGATTTGAAGTACACCTCCTGCACGTACTTCATGCGCTTCTCGTCCGAAACCTTCGCGCCGGTGCCGATGCAGATGAGCACGTCGTGCGCACCGTGATCCTCCTTGTTCAGAAAATGCACGTCGTTCGTGGCGACGAGGCCGAGGCCGAGATCGCGCGCGAGCTTCGGGAGCGTCGCGTTCACTTTCGACTGCGCAGCGATGCCGTGGTCGGAGAGTTCGAGGAAGAAATTTTCCGGGCCGAGGATGTCGCGGTAAGTCGCGGCGAGCTGCGTCGCCTTCGCGAGATTGTCCTCAGCGTGAATCGCGTGCGGCACCTCGCCCTTCAGGCAGCCGCTAAGGCCGATGATTCCCTTCGCGTGCTTCGCGAGGAGCTCCTTATCAATCCGCGGCTTGTAGTAAAATCCGTCGAGGTGCGCCGTGGAGACGAGGCGCACGAGGTTCTTGTAACCGTCCAGATCCGATGCGAGCAGCGTGAGGTGGAAGGCGGATTCCTTCTGCGAGACGGCGGATTTCTTCGTGTGCGAATCGGGCGCGACATAGACCTCGCAGCCGACGATGGGCCTGATCTCCGCCTTCTGGCACGCCAGGTAAAAATCCACCGCGCCATACATCGCGCCGTGGTCGGTGATCGCGAGCGCGGGCATCCCCATTTTCTTCGCCTGTTTCACGGCGGCGTCCACGCGCACCATGCCGTCGAGCGTGGAATATTCGGTGTGGCAGTGGAGATGGACGAAGCTGTCGGACATTGACGCGACTCTAGGCCGC
>BJFP01000029.1:15672-20837 GCA_014189875.1 Verrucomicrobiota bacterium
ATGATCTGCAGCTCGTCGCCGAAGAGCAGCGCGACGCTTTTGCCCTGCGCCTCGACTGCCTGCGCGCGGCGCGGCTGGAACCATTCCCAGAGCGGGCTGCCGTTCTTGCGGCTGAGCTTGTAGAGCTTCACGCGCGCCGGGATCACCTTGTCGCGGTTGAAGACCTGGTCCTCGATGTCGTGCGGGTTTTGCGATTCGCGCAGCGCGTACACGTCTTTGCCGGACGCCCACACGTCCTGATATTTCTCGACCTGCCACGCGATTTTTCCGTCGGCGGAATTCACGCGCATCGTGATCGGCACCGAGTTTCCGAAGCTCGCATCCATCGCGAACGTGAGGCTCTCGACGCGCGAGTTTCCCGAGAGCACGTAGAGGGATCCCTCGCCGTCCATCACGATCTTGCGGATGCCGACGCTGGGCAGCCGCCACGCGACCTGCCCGCTCGCGCTGTCGAATGCGGTGAGGAATGCGCCGTCCGCAAAGAAGAGCCTGCCGCCTGTCTCGAACCACGGCTGCGGGCCGTCCGAATCGTCGCCGGAGCTGCGCACATGCACGGGACTGCCGAGCGTGGCCTCCCACATTTTTTTGTTCGCGCGATCGAATGCGAGCAGCTTCGTGCCCGCGGTGACGAGGTGCAGCGACGGCGTGGAAAAAACCTGCACACGGCCGCGCACGGTCCCGCTCCACCCGGCGACGGCGGGCTCGAATGGCCGCCTGAGCGTGACCTCGTACGTGCTGTCGTCCACACGCTCGACATCCGCGCCGCTGAGCCGCGCGGCGTCGTTGCGGATGAGGGCGGCGATGGATTTCATCTCGTCCACCGAATGCGCGGCGGCACCGGATGCCGCGGCCTCGAGTTCCTTTTCCGAGCCGGGCTTGATCGCGTCGCGCGCGACCACATTCTTTTCCTTCAGGCGGATGTCCACGCGCAGCAGGCTGCCGCCGACGGCGGAAAATTCCGTGCGCGAGTCCTGCACGTTCGGCGTCCGCGACCGCCCGGAGAATGTGAACGCGGGTTCTCGGCGGCCCGTGGAAAAATAGACCGCCTGCGGCTGTGCGCTTGCGGTCAGCTTCGTGATTTGCACCGCGGCCGCGCCGGCGGATGCGACGATGATGGCCGTATCGCCGTCCGCAAAAACCTGACGCGCAGGCCCGGCGAGACGGACATCCGCCTTCACCGCTCCCGAGCTGCGCTCAAAGGCGACTGCGTGCCGTCCTTCGACAATCCAGATCCGGTCGTTGCAAATCGCGGCCTTCGGGCGTGCGCTTCCAAATTCGTCATCGAATGAAGGCGGCCCGTCTTCGGTCTCCGCGGGGCGCGCGGACACGATCGGCGGCGCGCTTTGCGTCTTCGGTCTTGCGAAAGCCTCCTCGTCCTTTTTCTGCTCGGCCATCTCGGCGCTGTAGCGATTCTCCTCTTCGGCGGCGGCGGCTTTTTGCAGCGGAGTCTTCGCGGCGGCCTTCTTCGCATCGAGCGATGCCTTCAAAGTCTGGAGCTTCGCCGCGCGCTTCTTCATCCGGTCGCCGATGATCTGTGCGTCCGCATCCACGATGGGACGCAGCGCATCCACCGCCGCGCGATCGCCTCCGAATACGTACGCGGGCTTCGCGCCGGGCGCTGCCGCGGGCTGTGGCGCTGGCGTTGCCACGGGGCGCAGGCTGGGCTTCGCCGCCTCGGCACGCACGGCCTTCAGCTCCTCATGGTACTTCGCGGCGTCGGCGTTGAATGCCTTGATTTCCTCGGCTCCCGTGAGGCCCGCGCGTTTGCGCGAAAGCTCATCGGCCCACTCCTGCAGCCGCACAAACCGCGCGTTCATCGTCGCCTGCCACGCCGGATCCGGCATCGCGGACTTTGGGATCGTCGCGGTCCACTTTTTCTTCCGCGATGCGACATCAATCAGATGCACGTCGCCATCGCCGACGAGCAGCACTTCGCCCGGGCCGACGGCCCACAGGCCGCGAGCGGCGGCATTGCCAGTCACCTCGAGCCCGACGCTCATCGAGACCTTCGGCTTGCGTCCGAAAAAATAATACCAGCCCCCGCCGCCGAGCAGCGCGGCGACGAGCGCGACGACGATCAAAATACCGTGGCTGCGCTTTGCGGCGTTCGGGCTGGAAGTGGGCAGTTCCCTGACGGGAAAGGGGTGGTTCATTGGGCTGGGTTCAGAATTTTTGCACCGGGTGGCAGGGAAAGGTCGCGCGGAGCGGCAGCGCCGACCGTTTCCACATGACCGTCTGTAAAAAGGAGGTTGCCACCGGCAGCGCCGTGATTGCCGCCACGCGTGCCGTCGGCGTCGGCAAAAATTTTCGCGCCGCGCAGCTTCGGCTCCGCGTTCACCTGCGCGTCGGATGCGAGCAGCACCGGCCCCGATTGCGGCGAATCCTTCCGCAAGCCCGTCACGATGGCGAAGTCGGCACGCCCGTCGCCGTGTCCCGTCGCCGGGCAGGAGAAAAATGACCGGTCGCTCGTGTACCGCGGCACCAGCGAGGCGAGAATCTCGTCGGAACTGCGCGCGCCCGCGGCTTCCGGGAACGCGCCGTCGTGCTCGTTCGCATAGAGCGTGAGCACCATGTGCAGCTTGCGAAGATTTTCCGCGCAGCGCGCGAGCTTCTGCTGCCGCACCTGCCCGCGACTCGGGCCGACGACCAGCGAGTACGCGACCACGGCGATGAACATCGCGACGAGCAGTTCAACGAGCGAGAATCCGGCGTGCTGGCGGCGTGGCACCATTTCACTTTCATTTAGCAGCTTCGATGCCCCGTGGAATTGACGGTTGAGGAAGTCAAAAAACCGCGCTACGAAGTCGGTGATGGCAAAAAACAGCGAAGCTCCAAACGGGCAGACTTTTGAAACGGCGATTGGCCGGCTCGAAGGTCTTGTCGAGGAAATGGAGCGCGAAGACCTCCCGCTCGAGCGCCTCATCGTGAACTACGAGGAGGGCATCAAGCTCGTGAAGACATGCCAGCAGAAGCTCGCCGAGGCGGAGAAGAAGATCGAAATCATCCGGCGGCAGGCGGACGCAGATCCAGAGCTGAAGGCATTCGATCCGGAGGCAAAGGCGGACTCCCCTGCCCCGGCGCGCAAGGCGGCCCCTGGTCCGCGGGACGCGAATCTTTTCTGATCCCCCATCCTTTGAAAGTGTACCGAAAGCTGAAAAATCATGCTCTCTGGGCGTTGGACGTTGGACGTTGGACGTTGGGCGTTGAGCCCCGCGCAGCGGCCTTCAGAAGTCTGAACGCCCGTCCGGATTCGCACAGCGCCTGCGGCGGGCCGAACGCCCAACGCCCAACGCCCAACGCCCAACGCCGAACTCCCAGAGATTTCCCCGTCTTTCGCGACACTCTCTTGATCCTCCCCCCGGAACTGCACGACGCATTCCCATTTCAACCATCCCGATGACCACCACCAACATCCTTTCCACCATCAATTCCCCGGCCGACGTGAAAGCAGTGCCCGAAGCCCTGCTGCCACAGCTCGCCCAGGAAGTGCGGAACGAACTCATCCGCGTGATGTCCGACGACAATCCGACATCCGTCGGCGGCCATCTCGGGCCGAACCTCGGCGTCGTCGAGCTGAGCATCGCGTTGCACCGCGTCTTCAGCACGCCGAAGGACAAGTTCGTCTTCGACGTCTCGCACCAGGGCTACGTCCACAAGATTTTCACCGGACGCCGCGAGCGCTTCGAGACGATCCGGCAATACCAGGGCCTGAACGGATTCCTGCTCCGCACCGAGAGTGAGCACGACTGCTACGGCGCAGGCCACGCGGGCACCGCCGTGAGTGCGGCGCTCGGCATGGCAGTCGCGCGTGACCTCCGCGGATCGGACGAGCACGTCGTCGCCATCGCGGGCGACGCGGCGTTCACCTGCGGCGTGACCTACGAGGCGCTGAACAACGCCAACGAGCAGACGAAAAAACTCATCGTCATCCTCAACGACAACGAGTGGAGCATCGACCGCAACGTCGGAGCCATCGCGCGCTACTTCAACAAGATCGCCACGAGCGACATGTACGCCGGCCTGCACGACCGCGCCGCGCGGCTCGTCGAGAAGCTCCTCGGCAAACGTGTTAAAAATTTCGCACACCGCGTCGAGACCCGCGTGAAGGGCCTCATCGCGCCGAGCGTGCTCTTCGAGGATCTCGGCCTGCGCTACTACGGGCCGGTGGACGGGCACGACATCCCGACGCTCATCCACACGCTCGAATTCCTGAAGACGCAGAACGAGCCAGTGCTGCTCCACATCCTCACCACGAAGGGCAAGGGCTACGAGCCAGCGCTCATGCAGCCGATGAAATTCCACGGCCTCGGCAAGTTCGAGCCCGAGACCGGCAAGACGAAGCCGACGCCCACGCCGACCTACAGCGAACTGCTCGGCACCACGCTCTCGAAATTCGCCACGACGAACAACAAGCTCGTCGCCATCACCGGCGCGATGCCGAGCGGCACCGGCCTCATCACTTTCGCTAAGGAACACCCCACGCGCTACTTCGACACCGGCATCGCCGAGGAGCACGCCGCGCTCTTCGCCGCAGGCCTCGCGTGCGAAGGCTTCACGCCCTTCCTCGCGATCTACTCCACCTTCATGCAGCGCGCCTACGACATGATCGTGCACGACATCGCGCTGCAAAATCTCCCCGTCCGCATGTGCATGGACCGCGGCGGCCTCAGCGGCGACGACGGCCCGACGCACCACGGCCTCTTCGACATCGGCTACCTCCGCCACATCCCAAACCTCATCCACATGCAGCCGAAGGATGAGGACGAATTCTCCGACATGCTCTGGACCATGGCGAACCACACCGAAGGCCCCACCTGCATCCGCTACCCGCGCGGCAGCGGCACCGGCGTGCAGCCCAAGCCGCAGCCAAAGCTCCTCGAAATCGGCAAGGCCGAAGTCGTCAAGCACGGCAGCACGCAGCCCGTGCGGGTCGCGATCCTCGGCCTCGGCGGAATGTGCCAGATGGGCGAGCTGGCCGCCGCCCAGCTCGAAGCCCAGGGCATCTCCACCGCCGTCATCAACCCGCGCTGGATCAAGCCGCTCGACACCGCGCTCATCGAATTCTTCGCCCGCAGTGTGGACGTGATTTGCACCATCGAGGACCACGTCCTGCACAATGGTTTCGGCTGCTCCATCATGGAACACCTCAGCACGCAGCGCATCAC
>BJFP01000030.1 GCA_014189875.1 Verrucomicrobiota bacterium
TCGTCGAGGGACACGGGATGCCTGAGCGCGCATACGATGAGATTTTCGGCAAGCACACGACGCACTTTTCCACCGCGGACGCCGAGGGTAACTGGGTCGCATGCACGGCGACGATCAATACGGGCTTTGGCTGCAAGGTCGTGGTGCCCGGCACCGGCATCGTGCTGAACAACGAGATGGACGATTTCTCCGCGCAGCCCGGCGTCGCGAATCACTTCGGCCTCATCGGCGCGGAGGCAAACTCAGTCGCGCCCGGCAAGCGCCCGCTCTCGTGCATGAGCCCGACGATCGTGCTGCGCGGCGACCAGCCCGTGCTTGCGGTCGGCGCGGCTGGCGGGCCGACGATCATCACGCAGACGCTGCTCGCGATTGTGAACGTGGTTGACTTCGGGATGGATCTGCCGGCGGCGATCGGCGCGCCGCGCTTTCATCATCAGTGGAGCCCGGATGAGATGAATATCGAGGAGCGCATCGGCGCGCTGGTGCTGGATGAATTGAAATCGCGCGGGCAAAAAGTTTCCGCCGGGGGCGCATTCGGCGCGTGCAATGCGGTCGGTCGCGCTGCGGATGGAAAGGGCTTCGTGGGAGCGAGCGATCCGCGCGTGCCGGGGCTTGCGGAGGGGTTGTAGCGGCGCACGTGAGAGCACGAGCAGGTCTCGCTGGACTTTCAAACGCCGCGTCGGAACAGCCCGCCTCCTGCCGAGACTGTGTGAAAAGTCCGCGTGCGGCGGAAAACAGCCGTCCCGGCTCGGGCCTCCGGCCTGCCGTGCACGGAGCCTACAGGCTGGAAGCCTGTCTGCCATGACAGGCGAGGACGCCTGTCTTCCGGCCCTCCGCGACTTTTCACACAGTCTGTGCCATCGGCGGCTACGGGAGTGTTTCCGAGTTGACGCATTGCATGTTTCTTCCGACTTGTCGCTGCCCGCACGCTGCGACAGTGCGATACAAACACCGACCATTTTCCGATTTTGAAACTCCGCGACTTCCTCATCCTCCTCGTCCTTTGCGTGCTGGTTTTCTGGGCGAGGCTCGGGCGCATCGGGCTGATCGATCCGGACGAGCCGTTTTACGCGGTGACGGCGCAGGAGATGTTGCAGGGCGGGGACTGGGTGACGCCGAAGATTTTTGGTGAGCCGCAGTTTGAAAAGCCGGTCTTCTACTACTGGCTGGTTGCGGCTTCGTTCAAAATTTTCGGTGTGAACGAGTGGGCGGGCCGGCTGCCGTCTGCGTTGCCAGGGACGCTGATGGTCTTCCTCGTGTACGCGTTCACGGCGCGCGTGTGGAACCGCCGCGCAGGGCTGCTTGCGGGCGTGGTGCTCGCGTCAGGGCTGGAATATGCGATCATGTCCCGGCTGATGCTCACGGACATCGCGCTGGCGCTGTTCATCGCGGGCGGGATGTTCTGCTACTGGCTCGCGATGGAGGATCCGGAAAAGCGCACGCGATGGGTGTTGCTGCATTTTGCGTTCGGCGGCCTCGCGATGTTCATCAAGGGGCCGGTCGGCGCGATTGCTTCGTTGCTCGCCACGGTGACTTTTTCACTCGTGATGAAGCGCCCGCACCCGTACCGCGGACGTGCGCTGGGGGCAGGGATCGCGCTGTATCTGGCCATCGCCGCGCCGTGGTATGCGGTGATGTTCTGGAAGTTCGGCTGGGCGTATTTCGATGCGTTTGTCGTGCATGAAAACATAATGCGCTTCTTCCGAGCGGAGCATCATTCGAACAACCATTTCTGGTACTATCCCATGATCCTTCTTGGCGGGTCGATCCCGTGGATGCCTGCGGTGGTCACTGCTTGTTCGCGGGCGATCCGCAGCGGCATCCGACACGATGCGCGGCTCACGTTCCTCTGGTGCTGGCTGCTCACGAGCCTGGTCTTGCTTACGGCTGCGCAGTCGAAGCTGCCGTCGTATGGCTTCTTCATGTTTGTGCCGCTCGCGATGATCGTCGCGCTTGCGCTGGATGAGCTGTGGGAGAAGGGATTCCGCGACGCGAAGGAGCGCGTGGTGGTGATTTTGCTGAGCGTGGTGCAGATCGGTATCGGGGTCGCCGCGCCGTTCATTAAGCTGGCGAAGCCGTTTGCGACGCCGGCGCTGCTTTTCTCCGGCTGTCTCGCCGTGGGGCTGGTCTTCGTTTGGCGCGCGCGCGTCGGCGGATGGGTGATTGCAAATGCCGCGGCGACGATTGCGCTCGTCGTGGGAGCGCTCACCTTTTCCGCGGAGCATGTGGAGGCGTACAGTTCGGCGAAGCCTGCAGCGGAGAGGATGTACCAGATGCGCAGGGGCAACGAACCGCTCGTCGGCGGGATTTTTCTCGTGCGCGGCGTGCATTATTACACGCACGACCGCACGCATGCGAAGATGACGGTGATCGGGCTCAGGGAAAAGCCGTTCAAGTGGACGCAGCACGATCTGCCGGTGATCGCCGGGTTGGACGGGCAAGGAGCGGCCATCGGGCTCCGCGCATTTCTGAAGCAGCACGGCTCTGCGATCTGCACGGTGCGACGGCGCGAATGGACGCTGTATTGGGAGAAATTCGGATTCGCTGACCCCGCGACGCCGATTGAGTGGTCCGGCGACAATGTGATTGTGCGCCTGGTGGACACGTCGCCGAAGTAGTTCCGCAGCAAGGCGGTGCGGCACACCTTGCGCGCACGAATTCAAAACCCGCCAACTTGCCACCTGTGCCCTCTCGCGCACGAGATGGCGAGCCTTGCCTGCTTTGTGGAGTGGCGTGGAATCGGCGGACAGTATTGTCCGCGCTACAAGCACGTGGTTGAAAACCTCGCCTTCGTTGTGGAGGCCGTCTCGCGGTCCGATCTGTGCCGTGCCGCGTCTGGGGGACCGGCCGGATTTCCGGGCCGGGGTGACTTTTGGGGCAAAAGAAAACTCCCCCGGGCCGTTGCCGACCCGGGGGAGTTGAATTTCAGGACAAGATTTGTCCCGCGTCCTTAGAACGCGACCCTGAGGCCGCCCTGGAACACGATCTGGTTCTGGTCAACGCGAGCCTGCGCTCCCGTGGGGGAGTTGCCGGCGGCGCTGCTGAAGATTGCCGGACCGTTCGAACCGCCGAGGCGGTAGTAGGTGGCACCCGCGCTGACGGTCCACTTGCCGAGGCAGGCGGGCACGAAGTGCAGCGCGTAGTCGGCACGGGCTCCGACGGAGAAGAAGCCGAAGCCGCGGTTGCCTTGGTAGAAGCCGCCGCTGCCAAAGCCGCCCTTCATGGGGAGCGACAGGGTCAGGTCACCCCAGGTGTGGCCGGGGGCGATGCCGATTTCATAATACTGGCCACGGCTTCCGTTGATGCTGTTGCCGGTGGACTTTTCGAGTTGGAGCTCGGCGAGCACATACGGATGCAGGGCGAACGCGCCGAGAGCGGCGCTGTCGTCATACGCGACGCTGAGGCCGACCGTGTAGGCGTTCGGGAACGCGCCCGCGGGGCTCTCATAGGTCTTGAAGTAGCCGCCGATGCTCAGCTTGTCGAAGTTCAACGTCAAACCGGTCTGGAAGTCGAACTCGAACCAGTTCGAGGTCGTGCGATTACGCGCGCCAATGCGCTGGTCTTGGAAGGAGTTCCAAATGCCGATGTCAACGGTGACCGAGGTCAGTGCTCCCGCGCCTTTGTAGATGCGGAAGTGCAGGTCAGCGTAGGGCTGGATGGAGAATCCAGAGTTCTCAAGGAGAATGCCTTTCCTGATGTAGCTGCTGACGACGTCGAAGCCGATGTTGCCCGTGATGCAGGATTCCTGCGGGGGCTCAACGTGCTTGGGCTGTTTGACCGGCTTGGGGCCGGCGTAGGCGGTGGAGCCTGCGAGGCACGCCGCTGCGAATGCAGCCAACGTGATGGTGTTACGTGTGTTCATGGTGTGTTTAGTGGTGGTGTTTTTTGGTTTTCTACTCTGTTGCCTTTCGGCACGGTTCGATTTGTAGCGTTCCTGCCAAATCGAGGCAACAATTATTTTCGGGGTTGTGAATGGGTGTTAATAACTTCCGTGCGCCTCTGTCCGGCGTGCTGTTTTGCGGTGAATAATTGCTGTGACTCAGATCGGCTTTTCAAAAAATTCGTCTGCGTGTGGAGGGCGGACCAGAGGGAGCACAGGCGACCAAGGCAAACATGCCGAGCCTCAGAGGCATCCGTTCGCAAGTGGACGCCTGGTGTGCCGGGCCATTCATCCTGATGGCGTGATACGACAGGCGGGTCGCCCTGTTCTCGTCCGCCAGTAATTCGTCCGGACCGCGGATGAAGTGTGCTTTTGGCGAGCAACCGGATTAGCACGCCGGGGGCAACGCTCACTGGTCGCTAGGAATACGGAGGACGACCTTCCCTGCGTGGCCGGATGCCATCACGGTGCGGTGCGCTTCCGCGGCTGCGCTGAGTGTGAATGTGTGTCCGACCACGGGGTTCAGCGTTCCAGCGGCGAGGTGCCGCGCGATTGCAGCGTGGCACTCCGCCAGTTCCGGTGCGGGCGTGTTCGCGAGCATGACGCCGCGGATGTCGGCATCCCGAAGCATCAGGTCGCGCGGGTTGATTTCGATGCTTCCGCGGCTGCCGATCACGACGATCCGGCCCGTGTCGGCGAGCAGCGCGAGGTCGCGGGCGAGGTTCGCATTCGCCAGCATTTCGAGGATGATGTCCGCGCCTTTTCCATCCGTGGCCGTGCGGATTGCTTCCACGTAGCCGAATGCGCCGTGGTCGAAAACTGCATCGGCACCCAGTCCGGCGAGCATCTTCCGCCCATCCTCGCTGCCGCCGGTCGCCAGCACGCGCAGGCCCGCCGCCTTGGCAAACTGCACCGCCGCGACCCCGACGCCGCCGGTCGCGCCATGCACGAGCACGGTCTCGCCCGCCTTCGCGCCGCCGCGCTGCATGAGCGCGCGCCACGCCGTCGCGCACGGGATGCCGAGCGCCGCGCCTTGTTCAAAAGTCACATGATCCGGCAATGCGAACACACTGCCTGCATCGCACACCGCGGCCTCCGCGTACGTCCCGCTCGCGCTCCCGGCGACCCACACGCGTTGCCCCGGCTGGAGGCGTCCGTCCGTCTCTCCGCCGAGGCTCTCCACCACGCCGGCACCGTCCGAACCCGGTGTCCACGGCAATTCAGGCAGCTTCGCATACGTGCCTGATCTTATATACGTCTCCACGGGATTCACGCCCGCGGCCATCATCTGCACGAGGATACGCCCCGCGCCCGGTTTTGGGAAATCGGGCACATCGCAAAGTTCGAGGGTTTCCGGGCCACCAAAGGCCCGCACGCGGATCGCTTTCATTGCGCCGAGTCTTTGACAGACCGCCCGTGCTCGTCCATCCCTTTGCAAAATGAGCGACTCCTGCTGCCAGACCCATTCACCCGCACCCGGCGCATTCGGCATCGAAAACCCGCGCGGCCTCGATGCCCTCGCATTTGACGGCGAGACTGGCGAAGCCGTCCTCATCATGGTCGAGCCCCGCGCGTGGGACGGCACCGAGGAGCGCATCTTCCAGCTTCAGGAAAAGGTGAACGCCTACCTCAGCTTCGCGCTCGACGGCGAGATGACCGACGCCTTCCCGCACCTCGCCGGCAAGCCCGTCCGCCTCCAACTCGACTGCGCCGTCGCGCCCGACCCGTCGGTCGAGCAATTCGTCACCGCCGTCCGCGAACACATCGCGCTACAGGACATGAAATTCGCCGTCCGCATCGTCGGCGAGCCTTTGCCGGAAGGCGAAGCTGCGGCGCAAGATTCCGGCAGTTGCGGGACCGGCTGCGGCTGCCATCCCTCGTAGGCGCGCTTGTAAAAGCGTGGGCCTCTTTTTTTCCGTGGAGATCAGCCCGCGACTTCACCAGTTCGGCTACCGGAGAACCTTCGTCCTTCGTCATTTCCCCGCCGCATCCACCCCGCGCCTGATCTTCGCCACGTCCACCTTTTCGAGATAGCGCGGGATGTTTTTCCATAGCGGGTGAAAGGCGAATCCGCCGTCCTTCATCTCGCGGATCGCATCCTCGCGGTTCCAGCCTTGCTCGACGATCCGGAGCATCGCGCACGCCACTCCCGAGCGTCTCGTCCTTGTCGTCGCTGAGGTCGCGAATGAAGCTCGCGGCAACGGTGAAGGCCGTCGGCGATCCCGGTGCGGTCAAAGTGCGGCCCGCCGAGGACAGGCGCCACATTGTTTTCCGCCGCCACTTTTCGCTCGGGCAGCCGCCGACGGGCGCATTCGCGATGGTCTCGGCGAGCCACGCATTCGACTTTTCCGTGAACGGCACGATCGCGAAGGCTGCGCTGAATGACGGCTTCCGCCTCGGACGCGTGAAAATCTACGACATCGCGCCGCTGCTGAAGACGGGCGACAATGTCATCGCTCCGTGCGTCGCTCCGATGTGTCCCCGCACGCACGGTGTCTGCCTCGACCGCCGCTTTTGTCCCGGACTGAGCCTATGCCGCCTCGCCGCCGAAGAAGGAGGAGAACGAGGATCCCAATGCTCCGGTGAGTGATGTCATCTTTCAGAAATCAAGAGACGGAACGAAGGGGACGATTTCGATGGCAGTGCGGGACCAAATGCCCGTGCGCATTGCTCTGAATTGATGCACGGTCTGAAAATTGCTCTCTCAGCCATGATCGCCCACAGCCTGAATGTACCGCCCGCTTGAATCAAAGCTTCGCATTGGAATCGCGACCGCCCTGGTCGTTTTCCTTGTCATGGCTTCTATCGTGATCTGGCTCGGAGTCGGGCACCCTGAGACGCGGCTGTCCGTGATGATGGCGATCTTCGGGATCGTGGCCTATTGGGGGCCGCTCGGATTTGCGTTTGTGCTGGTGCGGCGGGCCTTGCGCGAGCGCGTGGATGCGGAGCAGGGGACGCGGGAGGCCGAGGAACTGACGGCGCGAATGATCGAGAGCAGCACGGATTGCATGGCGCTGCTCGACACCGCCGGCCGCTGCAAAATGATCAATTCGGCGATGTGGCGATGGATCGAGGAGATCGGGATGCGGCCTGTGGAAGGCATGCTGTGGGTGGAGGCATGGACCGGCGAACCGCGGCGCGCGGCGGAGAGCGTCTTGGCTTCTGCGGTGTCGGGGAAGGTGGGACGGTTCCAAGGACTGTGCCATGTGCGCTCCGGCGAGGGGCGTTGGTACGATGTCTCGATCACCCCGGTGTGCGATGTGAACAACCGGACGGAGCAGCTTCTGGTGGTCGCGCGCGATGTGACTGCGAGCCATTCGTCGGAGACAAAATTCAACGTCCTTTTCGACAATTCTGCGAACGCACACATCATCTTCGATCGTGACCGGGTGCTCGCCTGCAACCAATCGGCGGTGGAGATGCTCGGCTTCTCGGCGAAGGCGGAGATCCTCGGAATGGATGCCGCGGCCCTCTCTCCGGAGCGGCAGCCGGATGGCTCGCTCTCCGAGACCAGGCGGGAGGAGATATGGGACATCGTGCGGCGGGACGGCCACGTCCGCTACGAGTGGCAGGCGAGGAAGGTGAACGGCGAGGAACTGCCGGTGCAGATCGCGATCACGCCGGTGTGGGCCGACGGGCGCGAGGTGATGCTCGCGGTGTGGATGGATCTCACCGAGCGGCGGCAGGTGGAGGCGCTGCTGCAGGAGAGCGAGACCCGCTTTCAGGCGTTCATGGAGCACAGCCCCACGCTCTGCTTCATCAAGGACGATGAGGGGCGGATGTTTTTCGTGAATCGCGTGATGGCAAAGGCGTTCGGCGTGTCGGCAGAGGAAATGGTCGGCAAGACGGACTTCGACTGGCTTCCGGCGGCGACTGCGGAGGCGATCATGGCGGCGGATCGGAGCATCATCGAAAAGAACCAAGCTTACAGACAGGTCGAGATCATCTCGACCGCCGATGGGGCGACGCATGAGTGGCTGGTGATGAAGTTTCCCATCGTGAGCCCGGATGGCCGGAAATTTCTCGGCGGGGTCGGCGTTGACGTGCGCGATCAGCGCAGGGCCGAGCGCGCGCTGAAGCTCAGCGAGTCCACGTTCCGCGAGCTTTTCCACGATGCGCCCGTTGCGTATCACGAGCTGGACACGGAAGGGCGCATCGTCATGGTGAACAAGACGGAGCTGGCGCTGCTCGGATACACGGCGGAGGAGATGGTCGGGCGCCCCGTGTGGGAATTCTGCGTGGAGGCGACATCGAAGGAGGCGGTCACCAAGAAGCTCCGAGGAGGCGGCAACATGGAAGAGGCATTCCAGCGTCATTTTTTGCGCAAGGACGGGAGCAAGATCCCGGTCCTCATCCGCGACCGGCTGATCCGCGATGCAACGGGGGCGATCTACGGCATCCGGACGACGATGCAGGACATCAGCGAACTGAAGCGGGTCGAGAGTTCGCTGCGCGCGGCGGAGGAGAATTACCGGAAGATTTTCGAGGACGCGGCCGAGGGCATTTTCCAGATCAGCCCGCAGGGGCACTTCATCAATGCAAACCCGGCGCTTGCAACCGTGCTCGGATACTCGTCGCCCGCGGAACTGCTCGCAGAAGTGGAGGACATCGGGCAGCAGACCTACGTGCAGCATGGGCGATGGGTGGAATTTTGTGCGGCGATGGAACGCAGTGACTCGGTGAAGGATTTCGAGTGCGAGATGCGCTGCCGGAATGGCTCGGTGATCCTGGTCTCGCAGTGCGCGAGGCCGGTGTGCGATCCCGATGGAAAGGTGATCCGTTACGAGGGGACGATCGAAAATGTGACAGTGAGGCGGCAGGCCGAGGCGGCTTTGTCCGCGGCGCGCGATTCCGCGATCGAGTCCGTGCGCCTGAAGACGGAATTCCTCGCAAACATGAGCCACGAAATCCGCACGCCGATGAACGGCATCATCGGCATGGCGGGGCTGCTGCTCGACACGGAACTGACGCCGCGCCAGCGCGACTTCGCAGATACGATCGTGGACAGCTCCGAGGCGCTGATGGAGATCATCAACGACATCCTGGATTTCTCGAAGATCGAGGCGGGCATGCTCACGTTCGAGGAGATTGACTTTAACATCAACGATGTCGGCGAGGGAGTGGTGGACCTGTTCTCCGAGCGCGCCTTGTCAAAGGGCATCGAGCTCTCGCTGTTCATCGCGGAAGACGTGCCCGACGTGCTCGTGGGCGACCCGGGGCGGCTGCGCCAGGTGCTCTCGAACCTCGTGGGGAATGCGCTGAAATTCACCGAGAAGGGCGAGGTCCGCCTCGTCGTGCGGATGGAGCACGGATCCGCCGAAGTGCCGAAGGTGCGGTTCGAGGTGATGGACACGGGCATTGGGATTTCAAAGGAGCAGCAGGCGCGGCTGTTTCAGCCATTCGTCCAGGCGGATGGCTCGACGACGCGGCGATACGGCGGCACGGGGCTCGGGCTCGCGATCTGCCGCCGGCTGGTCACGCAGATGCGGGGCGACGTGTGGATCGAGAGCGAAGTTGGCCAGGGTGCGCGGTTCTTTTTCACGGCGTGCTTCCGGAAAGCGGCGATCGCGCCTGTCCGTTGCCCCGTCGAATTCCGAGGGCTGCGGATGCTCGTCGTGGAGCCGGACGCGCGGTGTTCGAACGTGCTCGCGCGGTTGATCTCGGAGTGGGGCGTGACGACGGAGCGCGCCAGCAGCGGCAGCGAGGCGATGGAAATCCTGCGCGCCGGCCTCGGGCGCGAAAGCCAATTCGACGTGGTGATTTTCAATGCCGAAGAACGATGCGGGGACGGCGCAGGCATCGCGCGCACGATCCGTGGCGAGCCGGGGCTTGCGGGCATCCGGCTGGTGCGGATCGTCTCGCTCGACGGTGCGGACGAAGGCACGGATCGCGATGAGACTGCGGTGGATGGGCAGATCGCCAAGCCGCTCAAGAGCCGGAGCATCGCGTCCTGCATCGGGAACGCCATGAGCGGTTCACCCGGCGAGCCGTCCCGGGCTGCGACGCTGGCCGTCGTCAAGGCCGAACCTCCCGGCGAAGAATCCCTGGCCTCGCTGCGCGTGCTGGTGGCGGAAGACAGCGTGGTCAACCAGAAGGTCGTGCAATTTCAGCTTCGGAAACTCGGATGCCACGTGGACTCCGTCCTCGACGGAGAGGAGGCGCTGGCGGCGGTCCGCACGAAATCCTACGACGTGATCCTGATGGACTGCCAGATGCCGAAAGTGGACGGATGGGAGGCCACGCGCCGGATCCGCGAGATGGAAAAAGATGGCGCCGCGCGGACGTGGATCATCGCGATGACGGCCCATTCGCTTGTCGGTGATCGGGAGCGGTGTATAGAGGGAGGAATGGACGAATACCTGAGCAAGCCCGTGCGATTTGCCGACCTCTCAAAGGCGCTGTCGGAAAGCCCTGCTGCCGCGCGGGCCGTCCTTGCTGAAGCCGTGCGGCCGCCGGTCAATGTCGTCTGCCAGGAAAAAATCAGCAGCTTCCGCCAGCTTGAAGAGGAGAGCGGCCAGTCGGTGCTTGGCAGCGTGGTGGAGCTTTTCGTCGAGCGCACACCGCCGATGTTCGATGAGATCAGGCGCGCACTGCCCGGCGGCGACATGATGCGGATCGCCCGCTTCGCGCATGCGATCAAGGGAAGCTGCAGCAACTTCGGCGCACACCGCATGAAGGCCGCGTGCGAGCGGTTGGAGGCCGCCGTCGCCGGCAACGAAGGCCCCGCACGGCTGGTGGAAATCCTCGGCGAAATCGAACGCGAGTTCGGCTACGTCCGCATGGCCCTGCAAATCGAAGTGGAGGCGAAGTCCGCGTGAAAATCCTGATCGCCGAGGATGACGTGGTCTCCGCAAAGGTCCTTCAGATCGCACTGGAGAGCAGCGGCCACGAGGTCGTGACGACCGACTGCGGCGAGTCCGCATGGGCGGCATTCGACGCCGAACCGGTTCGCGTAATCGTGAGCGACTGGATGATGCCCGGCCTGGACGGCCTGGATTTCTGCCGCCAGGTGCGCGCGCGGCCCAAGACGGACTACACCTATTTCATCCTCCTCACCGCGAACCACACCGGGAGGGAGAACCTGCGCAAGGCGATGGACGCAGGTGTGGACGACTTCCTCGCAAAGCCGCTCGACCGCGAGGCGATCACGATGCGGCTGCGCGTCGCCGAGCGGATCATCGAATTCGCCACGCAACTCCGGCAGCTCAAGGAGCTGCTTCCGATCTGCATGTACTGCAAAAAAATCCGCGACGATGAGAACTACTGGCACGGCGTGGAGACCTATATCTCGCAGCAGACCGGCAGCAATTTCAGCCACGGCATCTGTCCGGAGTGCTTCGAGAAGCACGTCAAATTCCGCCGGCACTAGCCGGCGCTAAGCCTGTGGCCCGAGGCGTCCTGCCGCATCGAGCGCACGCCAGCACTCGATGAACCCGTTTGCGAAATCTGTCGGGCGCGCGTCCATCCAGCGCCGGATTTGCGCGGTCGAAAAAAATGCGCCACACTCAATTTCCGCGGGCGGCAGGCGGAACGGCCCCTCGTGCTGCGCGCGGTAGATCTTCACAAATTCCCAGCCGGTGTTCCGGCACGCGGCGATCTCGCCCACGAGTTCGAGCGGCGCGCGGATGCCGAGTTCCTCCTCGAGTTCGCGCGGCGCGGTTGCGTCGTAGTCATCGCCTGCATTCACATGGCCGGCGGCGCTGCTGTCCCACCGGCGCGGGTGCGCGTCCTTCCACCGCGAACGGCGCTGGAGGAAAAGTTCGCCGCGCTTGTTGAAGACGAAGATGTGGATCGCGCGGTGCAGAAGTTTCTCGCGGTGCACGACGCCGCGCGGCTGCTGGCCGACCACGCGGTTTTGATCGTCCACCACATCGAACATCTCCCCGTTCACATCTTGCGCGTCGGCGCTGTGATCGTCCGGAACACCGGCGGCAAGATTCGTCAGCGTCACCCAGTGTGCGAGGCTCAGTTCCTCCGCGCGCGCGGTGACGGGCACGCCGAGTTTTTCCGCGAACTCCGGCCAGCGAGCCAGGGCGAGCATCTTGTTCAGTTGCTTGCGCCGCTGGCTGAATCCGCGCTTCACGAGTTCGCGGAAGAGCGCACCGTCGCACTCCGGCAGCGTGGCGTCCTCGCGCGGCGTGAGCAGCACGATGGACGAGCCGACTTTCGGCACCGGCGTGAAAATTTGCGGCGGCAGATGCTTCAGGATCCGCGCATTCCAACGGCGTCCGATGAGCACGGTGAGCGCGCCGTATTCGCTGGTGTCCGGCTTTGCGCAGAGACGTTCCGCGAGTTCACGCTGGAGCGTGAAGAGCATGCGGCTCGCGGGACTCGGCTCCTGCGTGAACAGAAAAAGCAACTGGCTCGACACGTAGTACGGCAGATTGCCAAAAACCGGAATCGGCCCCCGCCAGAAAAGTTCGCGCGGATCAAAATTGAGCGCGTCGCCATGCACGATTTCCGTCGTGGGAAAATGTTCGCGCAGCCACGGCGCGAAGCGGTCGTCCTTCTCCAGCAGGATGCCGTGCGGCGAAATCTCCACGGCAAATTCCGTCAGCGCACCAAGCCCCGGCCCGATCTCGACCCACGGCGCACCGGGCGTGAGGCCCGCCTGCTCGACGATCCATCTCGCGATGTTTTGATCGTGCAGGAAATTCTGCCCGAGGCTCTGCGTGGGCTTCGTGTCGAGTCCTGCGAGTGTTGCTGCGATGGTCGAGAGTTTCATGCTTGGGCCGGGAAAAAGAGATGCCTCGCGGAAAGGCGCAAAGGCGCATAGGGAGAGCAGGTGTTCGTGGCGTGTCTCAATCTTCCGCCCGGCAGTTGAGGGACGCTCTGGGGATTAAGAATAAGATTAGGATTAGGATTTAGACAGCACGGCGACAAGTCCGGGGTCAGAGCGCCGCCTTCAGCAGCGCGACATGCTCCGCCGGTTTCACCTTGCGCAGCACGGCCTTCAGGTTTCCGTCGCTGCCGATCACGAAGGTCGAGCGCTCGGTGCCCATGTATTTCATCCCATACATGCTTTTCTGCACCCATACGCCGTAGTCGCCGACGATCTTTTTCTCCTCGTCCACGAGCAGCGGGAAGGGGAGCGAATGTTTCGCGATGAACTTCGCATGCTTCTTGGCGGAATCCGGGCTCACGCCGAAGATCACCGCCTTGCCGTCGAATTCCGCCCACGCATCGCGCAGCGCGCACGCCTGCGTGGTGCAGCCGGGCGTGTCGTCCTTCGGGTAAAAATACAGCACTACCGTCTGCCCCGCGAAGTCCGCGAGCGACACTTGTGCGCCGTCACCGAATTTGCCACCGACGGCCATCGCGCTGAATGCTGGTGCCTTGTCGCCCGCTGTGAGTTCCTTGCTCATCGTTCGCTTTTGAAAAATGGGAAAACAAAAGGGGCCTGCCCGTTTGCGGACAGGCCCCTCGTGAAAAAATCCGATCGTTACTTGAGTTCCGCGAGCTTCGCTTTGATCGCGTCGAAATTCGGCAGATCCTTCGGCGTCGCCGTCTGCTCCGCGTATTGCACCACGCCGTTCTTATCCACGATGAACGCCGCGCGCGCGCTCGTGTCGCCGATGCCCGCGAGGCCGGGGAACTCGACGGCATACGCCTTCGTGGTCACCTTGTTCAGATCGCTCACGAGCGTCACGGTGATCTTCTCCTTCTGCGCCCACGCCTCCTGCGCAAACGGGCTGTCCACGCTCACGCCGATCACGTCCGCGCCGATGTCCGCATAGCTGCTGATGCCCTGCGTGATGTCGCAAAACTCCTGCGTGCACACGCCCGTGAACGCGAGCGGGAAGAACAGGACGACCGTGTTCTTCTTCCCGAAATTCGCGGACAGCGTCACGTCCTTGAGGCCGTTGGCGTCCTTTGACTTGAGGGTGAAATCCGGGGCTTTGGTTCCGACTGCGATGGGCATGGTGTGTGGTAGGTTTGGGTTGTCGTTGAGAAAAAGGGGAGCTGCTTGTAGTGCGCTCGGCCAGCGTCGGCAACCGCTTCTTTTCAATACCCAAGGGGCCAACCTGATCCGCTGCTGGCTTCGGGCTTGTGTGTGCCTGAGGCGGGAACATGATTCGCCCTCTTTCACTCCGATGGCCGCCCATTCACAAAACGTTTCCTTCAGCGCATTGCTCGACGCCGAGCTGCGCAGGAACGCTGGCGGCGTGAGGACGCTGCGGGCGGGCGCGGGCGAGATCATTTTCCAGGAAGGTGATGCGGGCGACGGGATGTATGTCGTGGACGCTGGACGCGTGGACATCGTGATCGGGGCGAAGGACGCGGAGCCGCGCGTGCTCTCGCGCATCGGGCCGGGCGGCATCTTCGGCGAGATGGCGATCATTGACGGCAAGCCCCGCTCGGCCACGGCGCGCGCGGATGGCGATTCGGTTCTGCGCTTCGTGCCGATTGACGATGTCTACCGCGTCTTCTCGCAGTCGCCGGATCTCATGTTTTCGCTGATGCGCGATTTTTCCAACCGCATGCGCGAATCGAATGCGCGGCACGTCGAGGAACTGCTCGAGGCAGGGCGTTTGTCGCTCGTCGGGCGGTTCGCGCAGTCCGTCGTGCACGATCTGAAAAATCCGCTGAACATCATCAGCATCGCCGCCGATCTCGCCGGCGCGGATGAGACGCCGCGCGAGAGCCGCGTGATGGCCGTCGGCATGATCCGCCGCGAGGTGAAGCGGCTTACGACCATGGTGAACGAGGTGCTCGACTTCACGCGGCAGACGCCGGGCACGGTCGTGCTTACGCCGATGGCGTTCCGTGATTTTGTGCGCGTGCTGCTCGACGAGATCGGCCCGCTCGCGGGTGATCGCGGTGTGGAAATCGTATGCGAGACGAGGCCGCCCGGGGTGCCGGTGAACATTGACGAGCGGCGGCTCGTGCAGGCGTTTTACAATCTCATTAACAACGCGGCGGACTTCATGCCGAAGGGCGGCACGGTGACGCTGCGATTTGCGCTGACGGCGGACGAATTGCAGGTCGAGGTCGAGGATTCGGGCACGGGCATCGCGCCGGAGATTGCGGAGCGGCTTTTCCAGCCGTTCGCGACGTTTGGAAAGAAGACGGGCACCGGACTCGGGCTCTCGATCTGCAAGCGGATCATCGAGGCGCACAAGGGCCGCATCCGCGCGCGCTCGGAGCCGGGGCACGGTGCGATCTTTGTGATCATGCTGCCGCTGGCGAAATCACTTTGACCGCATTTCGCCGCGCGGTTAGAAACGCAGACGTGTTGCCCGCCGTCCCAGAAATTTTCCACGAGAGCAAATCGCAGCGTGGATGTTCCGCTTCTCAGGGCGGTCGGGGAGGTGTGCGCCCATGAATGTCCGCACGGAGCGTCCACCTTACGCGGCGACGCTCGTCCCGGCGCTCACGCGGATTCAGCACGAGTTCGGGTTCCTGAAGCGCGAGGCGCTGGAGGAATTTGCGAAGGACTCCGGCGTGCCGCTCAACCGCTTGCAGGCGGTCGCGAGTTTCTTCCCGCACTTCCGCCTCTCGCCTCCGAAAAAAATCACCCTGCGCGTGTGCCGCGACATGGCGTGCCATCTTGCGGGCTCCGCGGCGATCCTGCGCGACATCGGTGCAGCGGCGGACGCGCAGCTTTCCGTGGAGGGCGTATCGTGTCTCGGTCGCTGCGACCGTGCGCCGGCGGCGTGCGTGGAAATCCGCGGTGCGGAACATGAGTCGTATTTTCTCGGACGTTCGGCGGAGGAACTGAAGGCGATCCTCGATGCATGCCGGAACGATTCGCCGCCGGAGTGCGACCATGATGCGGATCAAAAATATTTCGCAGGCGACTGGGTGATCGATCCCTACCGCGGGAATCCGCCGGAGTATCTCGGAGTGCAAAAGGTGATCGCAGCGCGCAAGGCGTCCATCGCGTCTGCGGGGCGGATGCTCGCCGAATCTCGCAAGTGGGGGACGGACAAGATCGAGCAGTTTCGCCGCGGCGCGTCCGGCCAATTCATTCCCGAACTGCCGGTGGACGATGCGGTGTCCGACGCCGTGCTCGCGTGGCAGACGGCGGCGGACTGGGCCAATGATCGGTCGCTCGGCAACTGGGCCGATGTGCTGCTCGACGAATTCAAGGCCGCCGACATTCGCGGCATGGGCGGCGCGGGAATTCCCGCCGTGCAAAAATGGAAGGACGTGCGCGATGCCGTGCGCACGGCGCGCGCGCGCGGAGACGACGACCGTGCGTTCATCGTGGTGAACGGCGACGAGAGCGAGCCTGCGACTTTCAAGGACCGCGAACTTCTGCTGCGTGCGCCGCACACGATCATCGAGGGCGTGATTCTCGCGGGACTGATCACGGAGGCGTCGCAGGGCTTCATCTACATCCGGCACGAATACGCGGAGCAGATCGCCGCGTGCGAGGCGGAGATCCGCCGCGCCGAGGCGTTGGGATTTTGCGGCACAAATGCGACGGCGCTCGGCAGGCCGTTCCCCGTCTCGGTATTCGTGAGTCCCGGCGGCTACATCTGCGGGGAGCAGAGCGCGCTGATCGAGGCGATGTCCGACCGCCGCGGCGAACCCCGCAACATGCCGCCAAAGCTGGAGACCAACGGCTTGATCGATCTCCCGACGCTCGTGAGCAACGTCGAGACATTCGCGTGGGCTCCATACATTTTGATCAACGGCGGAAAAACGTACGCCGCGCAGGGTGTGAATGGCTGGCAGGGGCGGCGGTTTTTTTCTGTCTCGGGCGATGTGAAAAGGCCCGGCGTCTTCGAGGTTCCGATGGGTCTCACGCTGCGCGAACTGATCCACGGCGAGCAGTACTGCGGAGGCATCGCGGGCGATCGGCCGTTGAAAGCATTCGCACCCTCCGGCCCGTCCGGCGGATTTCTGCCGGCGAAGCTCACGGCGGCGCGCGGACTGCCGCGTGCTCACACGGAGAAAAAGGAATGGCAGGCGCTCGCGGCGCGGCGCGGATTCGATCCTGCGGCGACGGAACTCGACATCCTCGATCTCGAACTGGAGCTGAATCTTTTCCGCGCGCTGAGCCCCACGCAGGCGCTCGGCGCGGGACTGGTCGTGTACGCGGAGGGACGCGACATGGCTGAGGAAGCGGTGAAGTCCGCTGAATTTTTCCGCAATGAATCGTGCGGCAAATGCGTGCCCTGCCGCACGGGCTCGCAGAAATTTGCGTCGCTCGGCTCGCACCTGCTCGACGGCAGCATCCCGGCGGATCGCTGGAAGAACGAACTCACGCCGCTCATCACGGAACTCGGCAAGGCGATCGAGATGGCCTCGATCTGCGGACTCGGCCGCTCGGTGCCGATGCCGTGGCGCACGCTGATCACATTTTTCCCCGATGACATCGCGCGGCATCTCGCCGCCTCAGCCGGAGGATCGCAACCGAAAGGAGACATGCGCTGATGCCTGGTCCAGACGACGGAACACTTATGCCCGAGCCCGAGGGGCTTTTCGTCCGCGATGACGACGAGGGACTATTCAGCCGCGACATTGACGGGCAGCTCGTGCGGCTCGATTCGCCGACGGAGTCGGACTACCGCAAGACCGTCACGCTTCAGATTGACGGGCAGTCCGTCACGGTCCCGCTCGCTGAGCCGCTGAAGGACGCGGATGGCAACATCGTGCAGGACATCGAAGGCCGCACGACGCCGCTCTATACGACGATCTACGCGGCTGCCGCGCAGCTCTACGTGAAGGACGTTGGCGACGAGGCGAAGATTCCGATCCCGACGCTCTGCCACCAGCCGCACATGACGCCCGTGGGCGTGTGCCGCCTGTGCGTCGTGCAGATCTACGGGCAAAAGCGCGGCAAGCGCGCCGCCGAACGCAAACTGCTCCCCGCGTGTCAGCATCAGGTGAAGGAAGGCATGGAAGTCTTCACGATGAATGCCGAAGGCGCGGATGGTGATCGCGTGCGGCAGACGGTAAAAGTGCTCACGGAACTCCTCGCGGTGGATCATCTCAAGCCCGCCGAGCCGCCCTCGCTCGAAAAGGAACTCGCGCCTTTCAATGAACTCGGACGCATGGTCGGACGGTGTCACGCGGTGCCATCGCGGATCGCGCTCGATGTGTTTTCCGATCCCGCGCCGCAGCCGCCGCCGAATGTCGGCAGGCGCGGCCTCGATACTTCGTCGCCGGTCTTCATGGTGGATCACAGCGCGTGCATCATGTGCGAACGCTGCATCCGCGGCTGCGGCGAGGTGCGCGCGAACAACGTGGTCGGTCGCACGGGCAAGGGAGTCAATGCGGGCATCAGTTTCGACTTGAATGATCCGATGGGCAATTCGGGCTGCGTGCAGTGCGGCGAGTGCATGGTGTCGTGCCCGACGAGCGCGATCACATTCCAGCCCGGGGCGAGGATCCAAGTCTCGCCGAATGACAAGTCCAAGGAGGTCCTGGCGGCGGCGGAACTGATCGCGGATCCGCTCTTCGCCGGCATCCCGCCGAAATTCCTTCTGTGGCAGCAGGGTCTCGTCATCCGCAGAAAACTGAATGCGGGCGACGTGCTGTTCCGCGAGGGCGATCCGGGGAACACGGCATTCCTGATCAAAGGCGGACGGCTCGCGGTGAAAGTGGGCGCGACGCAGGGAGGAAAGGAGAGCAAAGCCGTGAAGTCGGGCGTTTCATTTGAGCTTGGGCCGGCGGATCTGATCTTCGGCGAAATGGCATGCCTCACGGGTGCGCCGCGTAATGCGACGGTGAATGCCATCGAGCCCGGCGAGGTCTGGGAATTGCGCCGCAATGTGCTGGACCGCCTCATGCGGCTGCCGAGCCTGCGGGACATGTTCGAGGCGAAATACCGGCAGCGCGCGCTCGATACGGTGCTGCGGAATTCCGATCTGTTCGAGGGCATCGGTGACGCTGACTTCAAGCGTGTCGTGGAATTTCTCCGTCCGCGCATCAGCTTCGTCCGCGTGAGTCCGGGGCAGGAAATTTTCCGCCAGGGCGACGAGGCGGATGCGATGTATGTCGTGCGTCTCGGGCATGTGCGCATCGGCGTGCGCAGGCATGACCGTGAGACAAAAGTCCTCCCGCGCGGCCCCGGCTCGATCCTCGGCGAAATTGGCCTCCTCGCGCTTTCGCCCGACGATCTGCGCAGGTCGCCCGACGAGGTGGAAGGCCTGCTCGGGCAGCGGCTCGACGCCGCCGGCGAAAATCTGAAGGACGCCATTCCCGCAGGCCGGCGCATGGCGACGTGCTCGGCGCTGAATTTCGTCGAACTCGCGCGCGTGCAGCGGATGACTTTTCTGGAAATGATCCGCGAATTTCCATCCGTGAGGCGGAGGCTCGTGGAGATCTCGCTCGCGCGTCTGCGGGAAAATCTGGAGGCCGATCCGCTGCGTGCGGAATTCGTGGCGCAGGGACTTTATGAGGGGAGGAGCATCCTCGCGCTCGATCTGGATCTCTGCACGCGGTGCGATGAATGCACGCGCGGCTGCGTCCAGAAGCACGGCACGGAATCGCACGGCGTGCCCGTCACGCGCCTGCTTCGCGACGGGATGCAATTCGGCAACATGCTCATCGCCACGTCGTGCCGCTCGTGCGCCGATCCGCACTGCATGACGGGCTGCCCCGTGGATGCGATCCACCGCGGCAAGCACCTCCAGATTGTCATCGAGGATCACTGCATCGGCTGTGGCCTGTGCGCGCAGAATTGCCCGTATGGGAGCATCTTCATGGTGCCGGACCAGCACCGCATCTACGAGGCGCCGGACCACACAAATCCCGCGCGCACCGTCGCGATCGCACAGCCGAAGGCAGCCACATGCGACCTCTGCGACTCCGCGAATAACCGCTCCACACCCGCGCCTGCGTGCGTCTCCTCCTGCCCGCACGACGCGGCCCACCGCCTCACCGGCGAGCAGATCCTACAGCGCGTGTTGCACGGCGCGGCGAAAAAGCGCTGACGCGCGCACCGGGGGATCGCGGAGAACGCGGAGAACGGCGTGCGACCTTGAAAAGTAGTCTGCGGCTTTAGCCGGCAACGACATTCGGATGCGATTCCGGCTAAAGCCGAGGAATGCTTTTCCTGCCATACCCGCTCCGCAAGCCCCAGCCATTCCCGTTGACGCACGCGCCTGCCTTACCGAAGTCAGGAGAGAAATCGAATTACACTGTCTCGGGAGCGCCTGCGGGAACTGGAACAAGAGGTGTCGTCGGACTGACGGTGACAGGCGCGGCGGAATTTCCAATGCGCGACCCGACGATGGTGGAGCGGACTTGCGAGAGCAGGCGTTCTTGCGTGTAGGGCTTCGGCAGGAAGCCGCGGAGGCCGAGCGCGAGCATGGAGTTCACGTCCTTCTGCTCGGCGAAACCGCTGCTGAGCATCACGGCGACGCACGGATTCATGCTCCGCAATTCGTCGAAGACTTCCCGGCCGTTCATGATCGGGAGCGTGTAGTCGAGAATGACGAGGGCGATCGAATCCTTGAATTGCTTGTAGGCTTTGATCGCCTCGAAGGGGCTGGTGCAGCCGATGACGCGGTAGCCGTCGCTCTTGAGCGTCTCGGTGACGTAAGTGACGATGGCTTGCTCGTCGTCGATGATGAGGACGAGTTCCTTTTCGCCTTCGGGATTCTCGATGAGAGACGATGCGTCGGGCGTCGCCGCAGGCGCCGTTTCCGTGGCGATGGCGGACGACGATGCGGCTGCCGGCGTGGCGGTCTGCGATTCCGAAAGTGTGGATGCGGGGGGCGCTTCCGATGCCGGTGCCGCGGGCGGAGCTTCGAACTGTGCGAGCAGATCGGTGACGACCAGCCTAGCACCTGCGAGGCCCGTGGAGAGCGCGTTGAGATGGCGTCTGGCGTCTGCATTCTCCCCGCAGATCTGTTCGAGGGCGGAGGACGAGCGCGCGAGGACCTGGAGAAGGTTGTTCAGCCGGGATACCGATTTTTGGAGGCTGGCGCTTTCTGCGGCTGAGGACATGAGGCTTTCGGTAGCAATCCATGCGCCAGTCCCGGTGTTTTGGCG
>BJFP01000031.1 GCA_014189875.1 Verrucomicrobiota bacterium
TGCAAGCCGCATCCGCATCCCGCATCTGCGGCGATTCACCAGAACCCCAAGAAATAAAATGAAAGCACTCGTCTCCACCATCAACGCGCTCGTCATCGCCGGCGCACTCTCACTCGCACACAGCAAGCCCCCCGGTGGACCTGGTGGACCTGGTGGACCTGGTGGACCTGGCGGCCCCGGCGGACCCGGTGGCCAGCCTTCCCGTGGCCAGCCTCCCGGCGGCGGAGCGCCTGGAAAAGGCGGCCCCGGCCAAGGCCCCGGCCAAGGCCCCGGCGGCGGCAACCAGCAGCGTCCGAACCCCGCGGAAATCTTCAAGAAACTCGACAAGGACGGCGACGGCAGAGTGAGCCTCGAAGAATTCAAGGCGGGCAAACCGCCCGGCGGTCCCGGCGGCGGCCCCGGTGCTGGCAAAGGCCCCGGCGGGCCGGGCCAAGCGGGCGGCCCTGGAAAGGGTGAACCCGGTGCCGGCAAAGGTCCCGCAGGCGGCAATCAGCAGCCTCCGGATCGCGAGGAAATCTTCAAGCATCTCGACAAGGATGGCGACGGCTTCCTGAGCCCCGAGGAACTCAAGGCAGGCCGCCCGCCCGGTGGTCCCGGCGGCAAGGGTGCTGGCAACGGTCCGGGCAAACCCCCGGGCGGAAAGCCGGCTACTGCCAACTAATCCGGCTCATTCGCATCGTTCTCCAAGCGCCGCATCCGATCACCGGGTGCGGCGCTTTGTTTTTGATTCGTGGAAGAAGCGCATGACGCCGAGCGAATACACGTCGCCCTGCACGGTAAATGTCTTGCCCGCGAGGTACTCCGGCGGGCTGTAAGTGGACGTGCCGCTGCTGTGCAGAAGCGTTGCGGCGGTGAAGCCCGCGCCATGTTTTTCATCGTCACGAGCGGCTGTCCCGGCGGCACCGTCCGCACGCCCGCGACGCGCAGCAGATCCTGATTCGAACGCCAGCGCATGGCCCGGCCCGAGCGGAATCACGATTCCCCGGCTCGAAGAATGGCCCCGGCTTTTCATCGGCGAAGACAACCCGCGTGAGAAAAATCAACGCGGCGGAGAGGACGGTTTCCATGCCGGGGAATTTCCGGCTTGCACATCCCGCGCACCATGTCGGCCGAATCACGCCAGTGCAATCCGCCCCTCATCACGGGCCGATGCTTCGCCCCGAAATGACAATGTGCTTTTGATGCGGCATCCTTGGACAAAGAAGTTTCCTCGCACGCAAAGTCGGGCACAGTCACACGCATGACGAAACTTCCCCTGTTTGCGTTTCTTGCCTGCCTCATGCTCGCGACGGAGCACGCCATCGCCGCGGATGGAAAACCGACGGAAGAAAATGGCGGGAAGAGCGTCGCGGACATCGCGGCGGAGGTGAAGCCGTCGCTCGTGAAAGTGATCCAAGTCGGTCGGCAGGGCGTGGGCGGATTGGGCAGCGGATTTGTGATGAGCGACGATGGATTGATCGCCACGAACCGCCATGTGATCGGCGATGCGCGGCGCATCAAAGTCGAGACGAGCGATGGCAAAGTGGAGGAAGTTACCGAGATTTTCGCGAGTGATGCGCGACTTGATCTCGCGATTTTGCGCATCGCGCGGAAGGACCTGCGGCCGCTTCCGCTCGGCGATTCGGAAAAGCTGCGGCAAGGTGATCGCATCGTCGCAATGGGCAATCCGCAGGGCCTCGCATTCAGCGTCGTCGAGGGCGTGATCTCCGAGCCGCAGCGCGATGTTGACGGCGTGAAAATGATCCAGGTCGCGGTGCCCATCGAGCCCGGCAACAGCGGCGGCCCGCTGCTCGATCGCCAGGGCCGCGTGCTCGGCCTGCTCACGCTGAAATCCGCGCGCACGGACAACCTCGGCTTTGCGATGCCCGTGAATGAATTGAAGAAGCTCATCGCCAAACCGAACCCGGTGCCCATGAGCCGCTGGCTCACCATCGGCGTGCTGAATCCGCGCGTGTGGAAGCCGCTCATGGGCGCGCAGTGGACGCAACGCGCAGGCATCGTGAGTGTCGAGCAGCCGGGCGACGGCTTCGGCGGACGCGCGCTGTGCCTGTGGATGGCGGAAAAGCCGGGCGCGAAATTTGAGGCGGAAGTCACCGTGAAGCTCGACGACGAGGCGGGCGCGGCGGGCCTCACATTCTGTGCGGACGGCGGCGAGCGGCATTACGGCTTCTATCCCACGGGCGGAAAATTGCGCCTCACGCGCTTCGACGGCGCCGATGTCTTCTCATGGAAAATCCTCGCCGACGCCGCGAGCGAGGCCTACCGCGCCGGCGACTGGAACACACTGCGCGTGCGCGTGGACGACGAGCGCATCCAGTGCTTTGTGAATGGCAGACAGGTCTTCGATCAGGAGGAAAAAGATCTGCGCGGCGGACACGCGGGCCTGTGCAAATTCCGCACCACCGTCGCGAGCTACAAGGGCTTCCGCCTCGGAAACGATCTCGCGGAAAAGACACCCGATCCCGCGCTCACGAAGGACGTGCAGAAATCCATGAACGGATTCCTCGCAGGGAAAATGGATCGCGGGCACGCGATGGACACGCTGCTCCAAGACCCCGCGCTGAGCCGCCGCATCCTCGATGAGAAACGCAAGGCGCTGGAAAAGAATGCGGCAGCGCTGCGCGACCTCGAAAACGATTTGCACCGCGGCGCAGTCGTGCGCGAACTCACGCAGCAGCTCTCGCAGCCCGACGAAAGGGCCGACCTTCTCCGCTGTGCGCTGCTCATCTCGCAGCACGACAATCCCGAGATCGATCTCGGCAGCTACGAGCGGGAATTCGCCCGGATGGTGGACGAGCTGAAGGACGATGCGGAGATCAAGAAGGGCACACTGCCCGCGGTGAAGCGGCTCACAAAATTTCTCTTCGAGCAGAACGGCTTCCACGGTAGCCGCCACGACTACGACAGCCGCTCGAACAGCTACATCAACGAAGTCCTCGACGACCGCGAGGGCCTGCCCATCACGCTCTCGATCATCTTCGTCGAACTCGCCTCGCGCCTCGGCGTGAAGAACGTCGCGGGCATCCCGCTGCCGTCGCGCTTCATGGTCGGCTACCGCGAAAAATCCGAGGGCGAGTTCAGCATGCTCGACGTGTTCGACGGCGGCAAAACACTCACATTCGCCGAGGCAAAGACACTCGTGGCCGGCGACTCTGCGATCCCCGACGAGACGATGCAGCCTGCGAAAAAGAAGGACATCATCCTGCGCATGATCCGGAATCTGATCGGCCGCGCCGTCGCATCGCCAAACCCCGCGAAGGAAGCGCCGCCGTATTTCAATCTCCTGCTCGCGCTCGATCCGTCCGCATTCCGCGAGCGCCTCACGCGCGCCCGCATGAGGGAGCTCTCGGGCGACACCGCCGGAGCCGCCGAGGATCTCGAATGGCTTGTCGCACACCCGCCGAAGGAATTCGACGAGCCGCAGCACACCGCGCTCGGCGACTGGCTCGCGCGCCTGCGCAGGCGTTGAAATCGCAATGCGGACAATCCTGTCCGCACGCTGCGACTGCGCACAGGATTGTCCGCATTACGTCCGGCGCGCACCCGATTTTTTTCCCACCCGGAATGAACCCGCTCCTGCCTCTCTGCATCGGCATGGTGATCGTCGGCGGCGGGATGCTGTGGCTGCGGCTGCATCCGTTCCTCGCGATGATGGCCGCCGCATATTCCGTCGCCATGCTCACGCCGACGGGCCCGAGGCATCGGCGAGCACGCGGATCGGTTTACCGATGCGGCCGCCCACCGGCGTGATCACCTGCAAGCCGCCGGGCATATACATCAGCTCACCCGAGACGACAGGCGAGAACGCGAACGCCGCGCGGCAGAGGATGGGTTCTTCGAGTGGGTTCATACGTTTTGCGCGAGTTCTGCGAGGACCTTGGCGAAGAGCGCGTCGTCTTCGATCCGGGCGATCTCACCGAGCTTGATCAGCACGGACCTTCCCGTGACGGCCAACATCCGCGCGATGATCCTAAATCCGGCGACGGGAGGAGCGGATGTCGCGCAAAGGCGCAAAGACGCAAAGAAATGCGTATTGGTTCACACTCACCCGGTGGGTGAATGCGTGCTTGTTGGTATCTGCTTCTTCTTTGCGCCTTTGCGTCTTTGCGCGACATCCCATCGCCGGATTTAGGTTCATGCCTTCATGATCTGCGGCTTCCCTGAACCTGCGGGTACTCCTCTCCCAAACTTTCAAAAATTCAGAGGACGCACGGAACCGCGCACGGCGCCTTGGAGCGCGGCCGAAAGCGTAGGCGCCACGCCGCTTTCGGAGGGAATTTCGGGCGGGAGCAGGTGAGGCTTTCGCACTGCAAAGCCAGCCTCCCGCACATCATCGTTTCAGGGCAAAAAAAGTGCCGCCCCCCGGCGCCGATTGGCAACCGGAGGGCGGCTGTTCCCCCCAGAACAATTGCCACTGTAGGGATCGCCCCGACCTTCGCAACAACAATTTTCAAAATCTTTTCCAGCCCCGGAATATCCCCGCCGAACGGCCTCCGGTCGGCGCGGGCGGCTCCGCGCGGTTTCACCCCGACGAGATTCCCATCGGTCCGACGATATGAATTCCGCGGCGGGTTTCCGGAATCGGCGCGAAATTTTTCCGATGGAATCCGCTATGCGCAGATCCATTCACAGGCTCTGCGGACAGGATTGTCCGCGTTACGGCTCCGCCTACTTCCGCCAGCCGAAGCTATAGCCGGTCATCGTGCGCACGCCTTTGCCGGGGCCGCCGGGTTTCAGCGAGGCTTCGTCGAAGAGCGCGGTGTAAACGTATTTGAAACCATCGAGCTTTTTCCGCTCCACCTTTGTGCCGATGTATCGCTCGATTTTCCGCACGGCGTCAATTTCCGCCGCGGTGAAAATCGTGAAGGCGTCGCCGCTCTGGAGCGCGCGTCCCGTGCGGCCGATGCGGTGGACGTAATCTTCGGGGTGCTGCGGCACGTCGTAATTGATGACGTGCGTGACGCCCGCGATGTCGAGCCCGCGCGCGGCGATGTCGGTGGCGACGAGCACTTCGTATTTTCCACTCTTGAATCCCGCGAGGGCCTCGGTGCGTTCGCCCTGGCTGCGGTCGCTGTGCATGGCGGCGACGAGGTGATTCGTGCGCGAGAGACGGTTGGTGACCATGTCGGCGGCCACTTTTGTCTGCGTGAAGATGAGGACGCTCTTGTATTCCGTGGTCTCCAGCATCGCGAGGAGGAGATCCATTTTCTGATCCTTCGCGACGGGATAGAGCGCGTGCGCGACGGTGTCGGCGGCGCTTTGCCGGCGGCCGATCTCGATGGCGATGGGATCGCGCAGGATCCACTTCGTCAGCGTCTCGAGTTCGGGCGGGAGCGTGGCGGAAAAGAAGAGCGTCTGCCGGTCTTTCGGCGTCTGCTTGATGATGCGCGACACGTCGGGCAGGAAGCCCATGTCGAGCATGCGGTCCACTTCATCGAGCACAAGATGGCGCACGTCGCCCAGCTTGATCGTGCCGTCCTCCATGAAATCGAGCAGGCGTCCCGGAGTGGCGACGATGATATCCGCGCCCTTCGCGAGTTCTTCGCGCTGGGTGCCGTAGCCGACGCCGCCGTGGATGATCACGGTGCGCAGGCCGGTCTCATGGCCGTAATTCACGAAGCTCTGGTGGACCTGCTGCGCAAGTTCGCGAGTGGGCTCGAGGATGAGCGCACGCAGCTTGCCGTGCTCACCGAGCACGGTGAGGATCGGGAGCGCGAAGGCCGCCGTTTTTCCGGTGCCGGTCTGGGCGGAGCCCATCACATCTTTTCCCTGCAAAACGAGGGGCATTGCCTGTTCCTGAATCGGCGTCGCATTCTGGTAGCCCTTGGCTTCAACATTGCGCACGACCGCTTCGGACAAGCCGAACTCTTTAAAAATCATCAGGCTCTTCATGTAACCTTTGCAACGGCAGGCGCAACTAACATTTTGCGCCGCGCCGCTCGATCCGCCACTGTCGCCCGATGCCACGCTCTCTCGTCTCGCGCTCCCTCGAACCGCTCGTCGCGGTGCTCTGGGGCGTATTCCTCCTGTGGACCGCATGGCTCGCCGTGGTGTGGATCGTGCCCGTGGGGAGCGGGGAATTGGGCTTCGTGGCCGGCTCGCCACCGCCGCCAAATCCGGAACTCCGCCGCGCGATCCTGCTGCTTGCGGAAAATGCCGACACAGTGTGGCTCGCGCTCGCGGTGATGAACCTGCACCGCGTGCTCACGCACGGGTACGGCCTGCGGGTCACGCGCGCGTGGCTGCTTCTGTCCGCCGGCGGCGGGTTCGCGCTCGGCGTGCTGAATGTGAAAACCGGCGTGCTTTTTGGAAAAATGCAGTTCGGCGCGGGGCTTGGGAAACAGTTGTTCGGCGTCGCTCTGGGCTGGGTGCTGCTGTGGCCGGCACTCGTGCTCGGAGCGCGCGAGGCGGTGCTCTGGCTGCGCCCGCGCGCAAGCCACGCGTTTGCGGCAGCATCCACGGCGTTGCTCGTGCTGCTCACGGAGGCAAATCTGGAATGGCCTGCGCGCGCGCTTCGCGGCTGGTGGGCTCATCCGCCGGATGCGCCCGGCGTGCCCTGGATGAACCCGGTCGTGTGGTTCGGCGCAGCTTGGCTGATGGCGTTTGCAATGCGGGAAAAGGACGTCGCATCCGCAGCCGCCGCGCGGTCGGCGAAGCCGGTGATCCTGCTCGCCGCACTGAACGCGATCGCGATCGCGGCGCGGCTCCGGCAGACGTGGTTTTCGTAACAGGATTATTTCAAACGAAAGCCCGCCGAGTGTGTTAAATATCGCAACGTCATGAAAATCGTTCAATTCATCCAGCGCACGCTCGGCAGCCCGCCGAAGCTGCATCCCATCGACCACGGCTTCGCCCGGCACTGGACGAAACAGCGCCTCGCCGCCGTCTTCCCCGAGTTGCGCGGCGACGCCCGCCGGCTCGAAGCCGCCTACCGCGCCCTCGACCTCGCTCCGCGCACGAGCGACTCGAATCCGTCGGACTTGGTCTTCGAAATCGGCCTGCATCGGGAAATCGAACCCTGACAGGCCAAGGCTTCTGCGAAATTCCACCGACCAAGGGGCGGAGGAACCACGGATTCCACGGATTCCACGGATGGTACGGATGGAAGCATTTTCCTCTGAAAAACGATCCGTGCCATCCGTGAAATCCGTGGCGAACTTTTTCCATATCCGAGTGCTTCGGGGCACAGAGTTCACAGCCTGTTGAGCCACGGGCACAGATGACGAATCATTTACCTCCATCATGTTTATTGAACAAAGATTCTGGAATTTCATCAAAGATTCCGATCCCAAATTTGTTTAACTCGTTAACTACTGACCACGCGTGATAAAGAAATTCTTGATCTTTTTGAACAGAACTCAGAAAAACGCGTCCATACATTGCAGTTACACGAATACATTGCACAGCCCCGAGAGTTCTCATCAACTCCGCACAAAATCTGCTCACACTAAATAGAAAGCGCAGGATACCAATATGGCCAAATACGACGACTCTGATTCTGGATTCAAAATCTACCTCCGCGAGATCGGCCAGACGCCGCTCCTCACCATCCAGGAGGAGATTGACCTCGCCGCGAAGATCAAGAAGGGCGACATGGAGGCCCGCGCCCTCATGATCAAGGCGAACCTCCGCTTGGTCGTGAAAATCGCGCACGACTACGGCAACCTCGGCCTCCCGCTGCTCGACCTCGTCTCCGAGGGCAACATCGGCCTCATGAAGGCCGTCGAGCGTTTCGACCCCGCGAAGGGCGGCAAGCTCTCGACCTACGCCGCGTGGTGGATCAAGCAGTCCATCAAGCGCGCGCTCGCGAACCAGTCCAAGACCATCCGCCTGCCCGTTCACCTCGTGGACAAAATCGCAAAGGTGAAGCGCCTCGCGATGGCCATGAGTGAGGAACTCGGCCGCGAACCCACCGACGACGAACTCGCCGAGGAAGTCGGCATCTCCGCCGCGAAGCTCTCGCAGCTCCGCACCGTGAGCATCCGCCCGGCCTCGCTCGACGCGCCGATGAATGACGACGACGGCACCGAATTCGGCGAACTCGTCGGCGACGACACCGCCGTGGATCCGGCCGAAAACCTCTCGGACAAGAACCTCCAGGAGGAACTCGCCGACCTGCTCGGCGTCCTCGACGCCCGCGAGCGCAAGATCATCAATTCGCGCTTCGGCCTCGATGGCGGCAAGGCCCGCACGCTCGAGGAAGTCGGCCTGAAATTTGGCGTCACGCGCGAGCGCATCCGCCAGCTCCAGAACATCGCGCTGGCGAAGCTCCGCCGCGCGCTCCGCAAGCGCGAGCACCCGATCGAGCACCTGCTCTCATCGAAGCTCGATGCCGAGGACATCGCGGCGATTGCGGCGAACAACTGAGCCGCAGCCAGACCAATCAAACCCCGCCCCTTCGGTCGCAAGGCCGGCGGGGCGGTTCGTTTTTGGCGGGAAGTGATCCGTCTTAATCCTAATCCCCGCCGAGGGGTGCAGCAGCGATCCGAGCGAGGAGCAAGATGGATCCCCGCCATTTTTTGGAGACGGCATTGACGCGTCTCCGCTTTTCCCGAAACACTTCGGGCGGATGAACTCACTGACTTCGATGGATCCCGAGCGCACGATTGAATTTGAATTCGTGCGCGCGACGGAAAATGCGGCGCTCAATTCGGTCCCGTGGCTCGGGCGCGGCGAAAAGGAGCTGGCGGACGGCGCGGCGTGCGATGCGATCTACGGAGTGTTCGACCTCGTGGACATCTGCGGCGAGGTCGTCATCGGCGAGGGGCAGAAGGACAACGCGCCCGGCATTTTTCTCGGCGATCACCTCGGCACCTGGAGAATGGGTGCACCGCGGTTTCAGATCGCGCTCGATCCGATCGACGGCACCTCAAACATCGCCTACGGCCTGCCGAACAGCATCTCCGTGATGGCCGCGAGCGAGGCGACCGCGGACAGCCCGCACGTCATGCGGAACCTTCCCACATTTTACTCGGAAAAACTCGCCTACGGGCCGGATGTGGTGCGCGCCATCGGACGCGGGATGCCGCAGATTTTGCTCGATGATCCCATTTCGCAGACGCTCGTCCGTGTCGCCGAGGCGCTCGGAAAACGCGTGAGCGAACTCGTCGTGATGACACTCAAGCGCGACCGGCACGACGCGTTCATCGCCGCCGTGCGCAAGGCCGGCGCAGCGCTGCGGCTCATCACGGATGGCGACATCACCGCCGCCGTCTCGCCCTCGCTCCCCGACGGTGGCGTGGACCTCTACTACGGCATCGGCGGCTCGCCCGAGGGCATCCTCACCGCCGCCGCGCTGAACGCCCTCGGCGGCGAGATGCTCCTGCGCATGAAGCCGCGCGACGACGCCGAGCGCGCCGCCGCCATCGCCGCGGTCGGCGAGGCCAATCTCGCGCGCGTCTATCGCTGCAGCGATTTGATCTGGGGCGAGAGCTGCATCTTCTGCGCGACCGGAATCAGCGACAGCACGCTGCTCCCCGGCGTGAAGCTCGTCGGGAGAAAGGCGATCACGCACAGCATCCTCATGCGTTCGCGCAGCCGCACCGTGCGCTACATCCGCGCGATCCACGATCTCGACAGCAAGACGATCCACCTCCGCAGCGCGCAGGCGGACCGGAAATTGTAGCACGCCGGGGAAAAGTGCTCAGTTCTCAGTCCTCAGACTCGAACTGTGCGACTTCTGAGAACTGAGAACTCCACGCCCCCGTCGCCCGTGCTTGCCATCGCGCAGCGGGGACGGAAGAATTTCCGCTCAATGAAAACCTCCCTCTGTTTCCTCACCGCCATCCTCTCCATCTGCGCCACCGCGCCGCGATCCATTGCTGCAAAGCCGGCAAATCCGGCCAAGGCAGCGCAGGCAGCAGTGTTGGCTGCGACCCAATTTGACGGCACGATCACCGCCATCAGCGACACGTCCGTCATCGTCAAAGGCGCGACGGGTGAGAAGACATTCGCCATTCATCAGGGCACGGTCTTCGGTCAAGGTGCCAAGAAAAAACTCGCGGACTTCAAGGCCGGGGATCATGTGCTGGTGAGCTTCAGCACCGCCGCCGGTCAGTTCAAGGCGGAGAACATCCGCAAGGTGTCGAAAAAACCGAAGGCGGCGAAGTAGCACGCCGCGCGCTAAAGGCGCGCGATGAAGTCCTGAAAAAACTCGACGCCGCGATCCAGGTCGCGGACTGCGATCCATTCGTCCTTCGTGTGCGCCTGTGCGATGGAGCCCGCTCCGAGCGCGATGGACGGTGTTCCATCTGCCGCGAAAATTCCGCCGTCGCTGAACCACGCGGAGCCGGCGATTTTCGATCCGCACCGCTGGAGCAACTGGATCATGGGATGCGAAGTGTCCGTAACCATCGGCCTCGATGCCGTGTGCGCGATTTCCAAATCGGGACACACACTGCGCAGCCGCGCGCTCACGCGTTCGAGCACGTCGTCGTCGCCGGGCAGATGGCGGATGTCTGCCTCCGCGGTGCAGATGTCCGGCACGATGTTGATTTTGCTCCCGCCCTTCACCGTGCCCGCGCTGATCGTGGTGCGGCCCAGCAGCGGATGCTCCGCGTCGCCGAGCACCGCGGGGATTTCATCGCGGATGCAACGGAGAACGTCGGCCATTTTGTAGATCGCATTATCGCCGCGCTCCGGCTGCGCGGCGTGGACTGCGCGGCCGCGCGTCGTGAGCGTGAGCCACAGCGCACCCTTGTGCGCGACAACCGCATCGAGCCCCGTCGGTTCGCCGGCGATCACAAAGCCGAACCGTTCCTGCTCCGCGAGCGAGCGAGCGCCGTATTGCCCGGCCTCCTCGCTGCACAGTCCCGCAAACCACACCTCGTGCCCGAGTGCGCCGAGGCGGTCGCGCGATCCGCGCAGTGCCCAGAGCATCGCGGCCATCGTGCCTTTTGTGTCGCTCGCGCCGCGACCCCACACGCGGCCGTCTCGCAATTCACCGCCGAACGGATCGATCGTCATGCCGCCGACGCTCACCGTGTCCGTGTGCGGCGCAAAAAGAACGCGCGGTTTCTTCCCGCCGCCGTCGCTGAAGCGCGCGACCACATTCGGCCTGCCCGGCAGCACGTCGCGCAGTTCCACGCGTGCATCGGGAAATTCGCTCCGCAGCCAGCCCGCGAGCCACTCCGCGATCGCCTGTTCGCCCGTATGCGGCGTGCCGGGATCGCCCTCGGGATTCACGCTCGGGATGCGGATGAGCGCCTGGAGAAGTTCAACGGCTGTCTGCGGTGTCGCCATGCGGCGAGTGAACAGTCTCGGTTACGAAAAGGAAAGCGCCGCGCTTTTGCGGCAACGTCCTGATTTGGTGTTTTTGTTGGAAGTTTGGAGTTGAGCGATTGGCCCCGCGCAGCGACTGCGCCATGTCACGACGCATTGCAAAATTCGCAACGCGCCTGCGGCGGGCCAAACACCAAACGCAGAACTCCAAACGTCAAATTACGACAACGGTGCTTTCCCCCCCCGCTACCGCTGCGTGCGAAGGAACCACTCCACGAATTTCGGGATGCCCTCGGTGATCTTCGTGCGCGGGTCGTAGCCGAGGAGTGCGCGGGCCTTCGTGATGTCCGCAAAGGTCACCGGCACGTCGCCGGGTTGCTCGGGCTTGCGCTCGATGTCCGCTTTTTTGCCGAGCGCTTTTTCGATCATCGCGATCAGGTCCGAGAGCGTCGTTGTCTGGTTTTCGCCGAGATTGAAAACATCGCAAAGCGGGCCTTCGTAACCGAGGCTCGCGGTGATGCCGCCGAGGATGTCGTCAACGTAAGTGTAGTCGCGCCGCGTGGAGCCGTCGCCGAACTGCGCGATGGGCCGGCCCTCGAAAATCGCCCGGGTGAACGAATGGATCGCGAGGTCGGGCCGTTGCCGCGGGCCGTACACGGTGAAGAACCGCAGGCTCACCGTGCGGATGCCGTGGAGGTGCGAGTAGTTCGAGCAGAGCTGCTCGGCGGCGAGCTTCGTGGCGGCATACGGCGAGATGGTCTGCGTGAGCGCGAGATCTTCGCGGAATGGCAGCGTCTTCAGGATGCCATACACGCTCGAGCTGCTTGCGTTGATGAACCGCGGCACACCGCATTGCCTCGCCGCTTCGAGGAGGTGGAAAGTGCCAGTGATGTTTGTGTCGAGATACAGCTTCGGATCGCGGATGGAAGGCCGCACTCCGGCGCGCGCGGCGAGATGCACGATGCAGTCAAATTTCCCGCCCTCGACGATCCGCCGCACCGCATCGCCGTCGCGGATGTCCGTCTCGTAAACCGGCGCGTCTTTCGCAAATCCCGCGACATTCGCGCGCTTGATCGCGGGGTCGTAGAAGTCGTTAAAGTCGTCCACCACCTCGACGGAATGGCCGGCTCCGAGACTGCACTCGGCAAAATGTGAGCCGATGAAACCGGCGCCGCCCGTCACGAGGATTTTCATCGTGCGACGCTATGACCGCGCACGCGCGCGGCGCAAGGGCCGTTTGACGCGAAGCCACACGCACGCAGCTCCGCGGCTGGTAGCGCCGTCATTCGCGGATGAGATCCTTCATCGAAGTGACGCTGCCGTTGCTCAGGACGATGAGGTTTCCACGGGGGTGCTGGGCCGATTTTTCCAGGAACCACGGATGGCCCGAGCTCCGCATCGGCGACACTGGGTTTTCGTCGAACGGAGTCGCGATGAAATCAATCCGGTAGTTCTCATCCTTGTCTATCGCGTCGATCGAATAGCCCATGGTGCGTTGCAGTGCCGGGCAGATCCACACCTTGTGTGGAGCACCGAACGGGGTGAGCGCATCCACCCATGAGCGCGCGTAGGTCTTCGGATCCGAGGTGAGCAGACTCACCGGAACCTGCGGCCACGAACCAGCGGCTTGAAGGTATCCACTTGCGGCCACGTACAGGTTCTTGAGGTTTGCCACGCAGCGCGCTTCATCAGCGCTCGATGTGACGCTGCTGTAGATGGGCATCAGCATCACTGCGAGGATGCCGATGATGATGACCACGGTCATGAGCTCCAGTAGAGTCATGCCTTTCTCCCCGGAACGCTTCCTGACTTGGATCCGATCAGAGAAGTTATTCATTCACCGCTTGGCCGTTGGACGACCATCAGCAAGGAACACCCGTGCAGGTTCGCCTAGTTTAGGGCGAAAACCACGCTAGAGCTGTCCGGCGTCTGCCAGCCATCCAGAGTAAAAGTCTTCAGGGGAGTAGGCGTCGTAGGCGTCGTTGTCGTCGTTGTCGTCGTTGTCGTCGTTGTCGTCGCAGCATCAGCACCAACATTACAAACTGCCGTTCCCGTGAGGCGCCGCGTTGCTAAGTCAATTCGGGCAGTCATCTGGCCAGCAACACCGCCGCCTGTGGCAGCGGGGGCAGCGGGGGCGACGATGCCACCGCCTATGATGCCACCGCCGCCTACTACACCGCCGCCTGCTGCGGCGGCGGGAGGTGCGCCGGTGGCGGCGGTTCCCGCGAATAGACCGTAGAAGGTTCCGGTACCCCCTCTGGAGGTATCGGACAATCCCGTCATTTTGCAATTATACACCTTGGAATCTTTTTCGCCTTGTGAGAAAATAATCAAGTATCCGACCGAAGGTCCGCTGATCGCTGCGCTCATTATAAACAGACCGATATCGGCAGAGATTTTGGCGGGATCGGCGGGATCGGGCTTCTCGAGCATTACCCCAGAAAACGAACCAGTCACTTTCCCGGCACCTGCGCCGTTCGGCCCACCGCGCAGGGCGAAAGTTTCCGCTTGGAGGAACACGTAGCACATCAGGAGGGAGAGGATCTTTTTCATGTTGGGCGAAAGGAAAGCCCGTCGCTGAGGAGTGTCAACGCGAATCTCGTGAATTTGCGGCCATTGACGCCGCGTGCCGATTCCCCCACCGTCCGCGCCCTCTGATTCAAAAGTGAAGCTGCCTTTTAGTCTTTATCTCGCGCTGCGCTACCTGAAGCCGAAGCGCACATTCGTCTCCGTGATCACCGTGCTCTCGGTGCTCGGGGTGGCGCTCGGCATCATGTCGCTCGTCGTCGTCATCGCGGTGATGAGCGGCTTCGACCGTGAACTCCGCTCGCATCTCGTCGGCTTCGAGCCGCACTTGCGCGTGAGCAGCGTGGCCGGCCCGCTGAGGGATTGGGAGTCGCTGCAGGAGCGGCTGCAAAAGGAATACCCCGCTTTCCAAGGCGTCTCGCCGTACGTGATGGGGCCGATGCTGCTGGAATTCGAAGGCATGTTCACCGGCGCAACGATCCGCGGCGTGCAGCCGAAAGGCGAACTGAAGCTCATCGACATCCCGAGCTTCATCCTCCCCGGCGGTCGCTACGAGCTGGACAGCGAAAAATGCGTGATGGGCTGCGAGCTTGCCGACTCGCTGCACATCGAGATCGGCAACAAGATCAGCCTTCACGGCCCGGGCAATCTCACGAAGGTCTCCGAAGAGCTCAAGCGCCTCGAGAAGGAGGATCCGAATGCGAAATCCATCAAGGACATCCGATCGCTCGTCCGCCCCGCGGAACTCGAAGTCGTCGGCTTTTTCAAAAGCGGCGTGTATCAGTTCGACGCCGGCGTGGTCATCGTCCCGCTCTCCGTCGCGCAGGAAATCTACGACTTTGAGGACGCCGTCCACGGCATCTCCATCAAGACTCAGGATCCCGACTGGGCCGAGCGCATCCGCAAGGATGTCTCGGCAAAGCTCGGCGGGGAATTTGCCGTCTCCTCGTGGATGGACGCCGATCGCACGCGTCTCGAAGCCGTCGTGCAGGAACGCGTGATGATGACTTTCATCCTCATGATCATCGTGCTCGTCGCCGCGTTCTCGATCTCGAATACGCTCATCACCGTCATCGTTCAGAAAAAGCGCGAAATTGGCGTCATCAAGGCCCTCGGCGCATCGCCATCGCAGATCGTGAATATCTTCGTCGGCCAGGGCTTCGTCGTCGGCGTCTTCGGAAATGCGCTCGGCCTCCTCCTCGCCTGGGGCGCGCTCGCGTGGCGCAACGAGGCACGCCAACTCATCATCAGCGTCATGAATCGCGACATTTTCCCCGCCTCCGTGTATCAGTTGAACGGCATCCCCGCCGCCATCACCGCACAGGATATCCTCATCATCTGCGGCACCGCCATGGTCATCTGCATCGCCGCCGCCTACATTCCCGCGCGATTCGCCGCGAAGCTCGATCCCGTGAAGGCGCTGCGCGAGGAGTGAGGGGGAAATGTGATTAGTGACTGGTGAAAAGTGAATGGTGGCTCGCCGCGCGAAGCGGCGAAATACCAGTCACCATTCACTAGTCACCAGTCACAGCGGTGCATCTCGCAAATCGCCCAAGCTGCGACAACGCCGCCACGCTCACTTCATCGCCGCCCACACGCGATGCACGTCATCGTGATCATCGAGCTCCTGCAAAAACTCGCCCACCTGCGCGCGGTCCGCGTCGCTCAGTTCCGGGCAATTCTTCGGCACATAGCCCAGTTCGCTCGTCACCACGCTCCATCCATTTTGCGCGAGCCACTTCGACACCGCCGCCGTCGCCGTACGATCCGTGATGAAACGCGCACCCTTCTTGTCCGCCGGAATGTCATCGTTCTGCTCGTGCGACAGCGCCTCGACTTCATTCGCGCCCGCCTCGATCGCAGCCTCCTCGATGTCCGCATCCAGCTTCGCCGTGTGCGCCTCCACGAGGCCCACGTGCTCAAAGAGAAACTTGTTGCTCCCCGGCGCGCCGAGTTGCCCGCGTTTGAAAAGCTGGCGGATTTCCGGCGCCGTGCGGTTGTTGTTATCCGTGAGCACCTCCACGATCAGCGCGACCTTGTGCGGCGCGTATCCCTCGAAAACGATGTGCTCCATCACCATCTTCTCGTCGCCGATGCCCGCGCCCTTTTTGATCGCCCGCTCGATCGCATCGCGCGTCACGGAACTCCTCCGCGCCTTCTCGACCGCCGCAAAAAGCCGCGCATTCGAGTCCGGGTCCGCGCCCCCGAGTTTCGCCGCAACGGCGATTTCCTTGGTCAGTTTGCCGACAGCCGCGCCCTTGCGAAGGTTCGCGACATCACGTTTTGCTTGGAGCCATTGACGTCCCATAGTTTGCGCTTTCTAAACACACCCGCGCGGAATGTGAACAGAGAATGTGCGCATTCAGTTTACTGCCAAAGCAGAGCGTACATCCGCCGCCAGCACGTCCACATCCTCCGGCTGCGTGTCCCATGAGCACATGAAGCGGCAGCCGCCGGCGCCGATGAACGTGTAGAACTTCCAGCCGCGGGCGCGCAGTTTTTCGATCGCGGGCAGCGGGAGTTCCACGAAGACGCCATTCGCCTGCCTCGGGAAAAGCAGCTTCGCGCCCGGCAGTCCGGCCAGGGCCGCTTCGAGCCGCGCGGCCATCGCGTTTGCGTGCGCGGCGTGACGCAGCCATGCGCCGTCCTTCAGCATCCCGACCCACGGCGCGCTGAGAAATCGCATCTTGCTCGCGAGCTGCCCCGCCTGCTTGCAGCGCCACTCGAACTCGTGCGCCAGCTCGCGATTGAAAAACACGACGGCCTCGCCCGCGGCCATGCCCTGTTTTGTGCCGCCGAAGCACAGGACATCCACGCCCGCCTGCCACGTGATGGATTTCGGCGAACAGCCGAGGCTCGCGACCGCATTTGCAAAGCGCGCGCCATCCATGTGCAGCTTCAGCCCGAGCGATTTCGTCTTCGCCCAGATCGCTTTGATTTCATCCGGCGTGTAAGCCGTGCCGACCTCGGTGCTCTGCGTGAGCGACACCGCGCGCGGCTTTGGAAAATGCAGATCCGTGCGCTTCTTCACCGTGCGCTCGATGCCCGCGGGATCGATCTTGCCGTTCTCGCCCGGCAGCAGCAGCACCTTCGTGCCGTTGCTGAAAAACTCCGGCGCTCCGCACTCGTCCGTCTCCACGTGCGCGAGCTCGTGGCAGAGGATGCTGTGGTAACTCTGGCAGCAGCTCGCGAGCGCGAGCGAATTCGCCGCCGTGCCGTTGAAAACGAAGAAGACCGAGCAGTCCGTCTCGAAAAGTTCGCGCACCATGTCCGCCGCGCGCGCCGTCCACTCGTCGTCGCCATAGCCCGGCGCGTGCCCGTGCCGCGCCTCGTCCATCGCCGCCCACGCCTCGGGCGTGCAGCCGGCGTAGTTGTCGCTGGCGAATTGTCGGCGTTGGGTGCTCATGCGCGCATGGGAAAGCACGCGCGCGACTTTGCCAAGCACGCTCGTGTTCTGAACACACGCCGAGATTTTTACCACAGAGTCACACGGAGGGAGCACAGAGGTTCACAGAGAAGACACCTACCTAGCCTCCGTGTGCCTCTGTGCATTCCTCTGTGAACCTCTGTGGTTTCAATCGCAGTCCGAAGTGCGAGGCATCGCTCGGCGGAAAAGTTTGCGGCACGCGGGTGATTGTGCGCTCCATTCGCGTCGCATGAAAACCGCACTCGCCCTCCTCGCGTTGCTCACTGCCGCCGTTCACGCCGAAATCCCGAAGCCCGACCGCGTGCTCAAGCTGTGGGACGGCAAGCCGCCCGGCGAATTCACCGTGCCCGGCCCCGAGACGCTCACGCCTTCGAAGCCGACGGACAAGCTGCCCATCGCGCGCCTCACGAACATCGCCGAGCCGCGGCTGGAGTTTTATTTTCCCACCGCAGAGAAAAAGAACGGCGCTGCGGTAGTGATCGTCCCCGGCGGCGGATTCGGCATGCTCGCCTCCGAGCATGAAGGCTCCGACCTCGCGCTGTGGTTCCGCGAACGCGGGTTTGCCGCCGCCGTGCTCCAGCACCGCTGCCCGACGAACAAGCTCGCGAAGCCGTGGGAACTCCCCGCGTGGGACACGCAGCGCGCCATCAGTATCGTCCGCGCAAAGGCCGCCGACCTCGGCGTGCAGCCGGATCGCATCGGGCTGTTCGGCTTCAGCGCCGGCGGGCAGGTCTCGCTCATCGCCGCGACGAACGACGACGCGCGCCTTTACCCCGCCGCCGACGCGACAGACAAGGTGAGCTGCCGCCCCGATTTCCTCATGCTCTGCTACGCGTGGCACATCCTCGCGAACAATTCGCTCACCGAGCTGAAGCCCGAAATCCACATCACCGCCAAGACCCCGCCGACGTTCCTCGCGCAGGCCTACGACGATCCCGCTTCGCTTTCCGAAGGCAGCGCGCTCGCCTTCCTCGCGCTGCGAAAAGCGAAGGTCTCCGCCGAGCTGCACATCTACTCGACGGGCGGACACGGCTTCGGCATGCGCGCGAATGAAACGCAGGCACCGGGCGATTTCCCCGGACGTCTCGAACTCTGGCTGAAGGCGCGCAGGCTCATGGCGAAATGACGCAGGGCACGTTCACCACATACGTCCAGGTCGCACTCGGCGGCGCGACCGGCAGCGTGCTGCGTTTCTGGCTCGGCAGCGTCATCGGGCACAAGGCGGGCGCGCCGTTCTGGGGCACGCTGTTTGTGAATGTCACCGGCTGCTTCCTCATCGGCCTGCTCGGCAATCTGCGCGAGAACGGCCCTGCCGAGTTCGATCGATACTTTCTCATGGTCGGCGTCCTCGGCGGCTACACGACGTTCTCGACATTCAGCCTGCAGACGCTGGAGCTTTTGCAAAAAGGCAGCGCACCACTCGCACTCGCAAACATCGCCCTCTCGCTCGTCCTCTGCCTGCTCGGCGTGTGGCTCGGGCACGCGCTCGGCGCGCAGTGGAAAAGCTAGGTCGGCACCGCGCGCAGTTTTAGGCCGAACGGAACAAAGCGCTCAAAGTCGCGAATGTTGCGCGTGGCCACTGGCACGTGGTGCGCCATCGCGCTCGCCGCGATCATGCAGTCGGCGTGCGAGCCGCGACGCCTGCCCGTACGATGAAACAGCCGCGACGCCTCCTCCGCCTGTCGCCAGGTGAAGTCGCTCACACGCTGTTCCACCACGGCAAAAATGGCGTCCTTCTGCTCCTTGCTCAGCGGGCCGTTGCAAAACTCCGACCACGCAATCGCGGAAACGCCGAGCTTTTCCCCATCTGCAAGCCATCGCCGCACCACCGCGATGTGCGGCGATCCGGCGGTGACGAGATCAATGAGCAGGTTGGTGTCGAGATGTAGCGTCATGCTTCCCACCAGTATTTCTTGGCGAGGCGTTCCGCGCGCACCTGCTCGCGGTGAGCCGCAGCCTCTTTCACAGTGAGACCGCCGCCATCGTGCAGCCAATCGAGGGCTTCGAGCGGCTTGGGCAGGGCAGCTTCGCGATCGGCGTCTTCTTTGGCACGCTTCACGGCACGCCGCATCACTTCCGCTTTCGATACGTCCCATTTGGCGGCGAGTTCTTTCAAGGCGCGGAGCGTCCACCCGTCGAGGGCCATGCTCGTTCGTGTGAGTGTGTAAGTCATGTGGTAACGGATAACCACATGTCCCGCCTTCACAAGCATTTTTACAAAAGTTTTCTCGGCTCGCCATGACGCTATCTGGGCCAGCACTGTTCGGTTCATGAATCTGCTCACACTCGGCCACTCGCCCGACCCGGACGACGCCTTTATGTTCTTCGCGCTCGCCGAGGGAAAAATCCCCACGGGCCGCTGGCGCTTCGAACACATCCTCCAGGACATCCAGACGCTGAACGAACGCGCCACGCGCGGCGAACTGCACATCTCCGCCATCAGCATCCACGCCTACGCGCACGTCGCGGACAAATACGCGCTGCTCCCCTGCGGCGCGAGCATGGGCGACGGCTACGGCCCGATGCTCATCGTCCGCCGCGGCAAGGCGCTGCCGGACCTCAGCGACTTCGGCGCGATCCGCGACTGGCTCGGCCATCAGCGCATCGCCGTGCCGGGGAAAATGACGAGCGCATTCCTCGCGCTGAAACTCTTCCTCTACACCGAGCCCATGCACGTCGTGGTGCCGTTCGACAAAATCTTCAGCTTCATCGAGGAGGGAAATGCGGACGTCGGCCTCATCATCCACGAGGGCCAGCTCACGTATGCGCGCGACGGCTTTGACCTCGTGCTCGACCTCGGCGCGTGGTGGAAGACGGAGACCGGCTACCCGCTCCCGCTCGGCGGCAACGTCATCCGCAAAGACATCGCGCCCGCCGACCGCTCGGAGATCAACCGCATTCTCTTCGAGAGCATCCGCTACGGCCTCGATCACCGCGCCGCCGGAGTCGCGCACGCCATGCCGCTCGCGCGCGACATGGATGAGACGCTCGCTGACAAGTTCATCGGCATGTACGTGAACGACTACACGCTCGACTACGGCGACACCGGCCGCGCCGCGATCCGCGAATTCCTCGGCCGCGGCGAGCAACTCGGCTTCGTGCCGCCACTCGGCGAGCTGGAGTTCGTGGAGTGATTCAGGGCATACGCAGATTTTCGCAGAGAAGAAAATCTGCGCGCATCCGCGAAATCTGCGGATGAATTCTCCTACGTGGCGGGCTCTTCCAACAGCGCAAGCTCGCGTTCCCACTCGGAATTGGCCACGTAGAGTTTCCTCGTGAGTTCGGTGAGTTCGCGCGAAAGATCGGGCGCGGTGCCGCCGGGCGCATGCACGAGCGGGTTTTGCAAAAGCTGCGTCAGTT
>BJFP01000032.1 GCA_014189875.1 Verrucomicrobiota bacterium
CATCCGCGCGTTTGCAGAGGGGAGCGCGGGCGCCCCGCCCGCCGCGTCCGGCGCCTCGCCGGACGCATCGGGCGTTGTTGGGTTCCCGGTTGCGGGACTGTCGTGTGACGGACGCCGTCCCACGTCCGATGTTCCCGGCGAGGCGCCGGGAACTGCGGGCGGGGCGCCCGCGCTCCCCGTGTCCTTCGTGCTTTCGTTCGGTTGCACGACGCACGCACGCGCCTGCTCCACACTCGGATATTTCAAAAACCACTGCTCGCTTAGGCGCGGCTCGATCGCCACGTCGGCGCGCTCGCTGAAGCCGACGTTGTTCACGTAGGGCTCGGCCTTGTCCAACGCGCCCGCGGCTTCGAGGATTTCGTGCGCCTTTTTCCGCGCGGCGAAACGGTCGAGGCCCGCGAGGTCCGCGCCGGCTTCTGCGGTCATGCGGCCGTCGGGCGTGAGCACGTCGATGACCGGCAGCTTGTGGCGCACGCCGATCTCGTAATCCGCCTTGTCGTGCGCTGGCGTCACTTTCAGCACGCCGGTGCCGAAGTCGAACGTGACGTGATCGTCCGCGATGATCGGGATGCGGCGCTGCTCCTTTGGCACTTCGAGCGGCAGCGCGCGATAGACGTGCTTGCCGATGAGATGCGTGTAACGCGGGTCGTTCGGGTTCACGGCCACGGCGGTGTCGGCGGGGATCGTCTCCGGGCGCGTGGTCGCGATGGTCAGAAAAGTGCCGGGCTCCTCCGCGATCTCGACGCGGAAGTGATACATGAAGCCCTTCTGCTCCTTCATGATGACCTCCTCGTCGCTGAGCGCGGTGAGCGAGGCGGGGCACCAGTTCACCATGCGTTTGCCGCGGTAGATGAGGCCCTTTTTGTAGAGGTCCACGAACACGCGCGACACGCAGCGCGAGTAGTCCTCGTCCATCGTGAACCGCGTGCGCGACCAGTCGCACGAAGCGCCGAGCGCGCGGAGCTGCTTCAAAATGATGCCGCCGTATTTTTCCTTCCACTCCCAGATTTTGCCGACGAGCGCCTCGCGGCCGAGGTCGTCGCGATGCTTCATCACGCCTTCCTTGCGCAGCGTTTTCTCCACGACGTTTTGCGTCGCGATGCCCGCGTGGTCGGTGCCCGGCAGCCACAGCACCTCGTGCCCCGTCATGCGCGCGCGTCGGGCGAGGATGTCCTGGATCGTGTTGTTCAGCACATGCCCGAGCGTGAGCACGCCGGTGACATTCGGCGGCGGGATGACGATGGAATACGCGGGTTTCGTCGAATCAGGATCGGCGGCGAAGCAGCCGTTCTGCTCCCAAAAGGCATACCACTTCGCCTCGATCGCGGGGGGCTCGTAGGTTTTCGGAATCTCGGACATGGCGCGTGTTGTTTGCTTGGAAAAAAGGGCGCGCAAGGTGGCGCGGCGCGGCGGTGGTGGCAAGCCGGGCGTGGTGCTGCTTTGGACGTTGGACGTAAAATGTTAAACGTTGAGCCCCGCGCAGCGGCCTCTCGGTGTCTGGATGCGCGTCCTCATTCGCACCGCGCCTGCGGCGGGCCAGACGTCCAACGTTTAACGCTCAACGTTTAACATCCAACGGCGCACCCGAATGCCGGGCGGCTACAGCGGGTGTCCCGTCAGCCGCTCGTAGGCTTCGCAATATTTCGCCGCAGTCTTCGCGATCACGTCTGGCGGGAGCGGCGGGGCGGGCGGGGTCTTCTCCCACGCGAGCGTTTCAAGGTAGTCGCGGACGAACTGCTTGTCGAAGCTCGGTGGCGAGATGCCGACGCGGTAATCGGCGGCGGGCCAGTAGCGCGAGCTGTCGGGCGTCATCACTTCATCAATCAAAATCACGCGGCCATCGAGGATGCCAAACTCGAATTTGGTGTCGGCAAGAATGATCCCGCGTCCGGTGGCGTGCGCGCGGCCTTCCTCGTAGATGCGGATGGCGAGGTCGCGCGCCTGCGTGGCAACGCTCTCGCCGCACAGGCGCACGCATTCGTCCCACGCGATGTTTTCGTCGTGGCCGGTCGCGGCCTTCGTCGCGGGAGTGAAGATCGTTTGCGGTAATTTTTCCGCCTGTTGCAAACCCGTTGGAAGCGCGATGCCGCACACGGCGCCGGTGCGCTGGTAGTCCTTCCAGCCGGAGCCGATGAGGTAGCCGCGCACGACGCATTCGACTGGGAGCGGCTTCGCTTTTCGCACGATCATCGAGCGGCCGCGGAGCTGCGGCTCGAAAGGCTTCAGCGCTGAGGGGAAGTCGGCGAAGTCCACGGCGACGAGGTGATTCTCGACAAACTTCATTTTTCCAAACCAGAAATCCGAGAGCTGCGTGAGCACCTCGCCTTTGCGCGGGATGGCGTTGGGCAGGATGCAGTCGAAGGCCGAGATGCGATCCGTCGCGACGAAGAGCAGGTGTTCGCCGAGGTCGAAAATCTCGCGCACTTTGCCGCTGGCGACTTTGCGGATTCCGGGGAGATCGAGTGTGAGGATGTCCATGCGCCGTGCGGGATGGCGGATGCGGCGCGGGTTGTCGAGCCACCCGCAGGGGAAAAATTGAAACCGCGAAGCAGCGAAGGCGCGAAGAGCACTACTCGAAAGAAAGACTCATTTCTTCATCTTCGTTCCTTCGCTGCTTTGCGGTTTATTTTTTCGTGCGTGCTAGAATCGCGTCTTGATCTTGCACGCTCGCAGCAGGCACCAGCCGCGCACGGTTTCGACGAGGCCCACGAGCGCGGAAATCGCGAGGATGACTGCGAGCCATTCGATGCCTTTGCGAAGCGCGAAAAATGCGGCGGCGGCGAGGATGACGGTCATGATGCCGCGGATGATGCGGCCGCGGGTGTCAATGTTCGGACGCCAAAAGCTCATGCTCCCAGATGCACCCGTTCGGGGTGGTTTGCAATGCGAGCGCGTTCGATGCGCTTTGTAACGCGGACAATCCTGTCCGGCGTTCATGGTCCGCGGGCAGGATTGCCCGGGTTACGCGCATCGTTTCCCAACAGTCTCCTAGTGATCCTCGCTCGTCACGCGCATGACTTCCTCGAGCGTGGTGATGCCTTCCTTGGCCTTGTCAATGCCGACCATGCGCAGCGATTTCATCCCCTCGCTGATGGCCTGGTTTTTCACCACCGCGGCGCTCGCGCGCTTGATGATGAGCCGGCGGATGGTTTCGCTCACCGGCAGCACTTCGAGGATCGGTGCGCGGCCCACGTAGCCGCGGCCCTTGCAGCGCGAGCAGCCTGCGCCGCGATACAGCGTGGAACCGTCGTTCTCGATGTTCAGCTTCGTGAAGATCTCCGGCTCGGGCTGGAACTCTTCCTTGCAGTTCGGGCAGATGCGCCGGACGAGCCGCTGTGCGCATGCGAGGATGACCGATGAGGAAATGAGGAACGGCTCGATGCCCATGTCGTCGAGCCGCGTGATGGCGCCGGCGGCGTCATTTGTGTGCAAAGTGGAGAGCACTTGGTGGCCGGTGAGCGCGGCCTTCACGGCGATGTCGGCGGTTTCGTTGTCACGAATTTCACCGATCATCACGATGTCCGGGTCCTGACGCAGAATCGAGCGCAGCGCCTCGGAAAATCCCATGCCGATGTCGGCCTTCACCGCGACCTGGTTGATGCCCATGAGCTGGTATTCCACGGGATCCTCGACGGTCACGATGTTGTAGATCGGGTTGTTCAGCTCACTGAGGATCGTATAGAGCGTCGTGGTCTTGCCGGAGCCGGTGGGGCCGGTGACGAGGATCATGCCGTGCGGCGCATCAATCGCCTTTTTGAAGATCCCGAGCGTGTAGTCGTCGAGCCCCATGTTATCAATGCTTCCGCCGAGTGCGCCCTTGTCGAGCAGACGGATCACGATCTTCTCGCCGTACACCGTCGGAAGCATGCTGATGCGGAGATCCACCTCCTTGCCCGAGACGCGGATGCGGAAGCGGCCGTCCTGCGGCAGGCGGCGTTCGGCGATGTCGAGGCCGGCGAGAATCTTGATGCGCGAGGCGATGGGCATCTGCAGCGCCTTCGGCGGCGAGGTCGCCTCGATGAGCGCGCCGTCCACGCGGTAGCGGAGTTTGATCTCCTTTTCAAAGGGCTCGATGTGAATGTCCGACGCCTTCTCCTTGATCGCCTGCACGAGGATCAGGTTCACGATCTTCACGACCGGCGCGTCCTCGCTGTCCACGGCCATCTGATCGAGATCGATCTCCTGCTTGGTCACCTTCACCTCCTCGACCGTATCCGCCGCGGCGGACTCGGCGGCGTGGCGCAAGACCTGATCCATCGTGGCGCTGGACTGGCTCACGCCGGAGAGCGCCTCGATCACGCACGTCTCCGTGGTGATCATCGGGAAGACGTCCAGCTTCGTGCGCTGGCGCAGATCGTCGAGTGCGAGGACGTTCAGCGGATCGGCCATCGCCACGAAAAGCTTCGAGCCCAGCTTGCACACCGGGACGAGCTTGTAGGCGCGCGCCATTTCCTTCGGGACGATGTTCATCACCTCCTCGGGGATGCGCATCTTCGAGAGGTTGATCGGCGGCGTGTCGAGGCAGCGGCCCATGGAAATGACCATGTCCTGCTCGGTCACGTATTTGTTGTCCGTCAGGATTTTCAGCAGCCGTCCGCCCTGCTTTTTCTGGAGCTGCATGGCCTCATCGAGCTGGCCGGGCAGCAGCAGGCCGTCCTCGATCAGGACATCCGCGATTCGTTCACCGAAGGATTTGATGCTCATCGTCTGGGCTGTGAAATTAGCGGCGGTAGGAGTCCGTGAGCACCTTGCAGATGGCCTCGGGCGAGGAGAGATGCCACTGGATGTTGTAGTCGAGCAGTTGCTGGACTGCGTCCTTGCCGACAGCGTCGAAGGGATTTGCGACCGCGATCATCATGGTGCGGGAGATGATGTCGAAAGGGACGATGAGACGCCCGAGCGTGACGGACTCCGGAAGCATCTTCACGATCTGGCGGTCCACATCGTAATATTCGATCGGGAGGTAGGCAAATTTCGAGCGGTTCAGGATTCCGTTGAGCAGGTTCTCCAGTTCCACGCCGCCGCGCGCGACGAGTTCCGCGATCAGGGACGCCGAGGGCTGCCCTTCCTGACGTGCGCCATTGCGCTTGCGCACGGCGAGCAGCGCGGGAGTGAGCACCTCCTCCGGGACGAGCCGGTGCTGCGTGAGGAATTTTGCGAGCGCGTCGTTGCCATCGTCCGCGGCATTCAGTTGCGCCGCGATCGTCGCGGAATCCACCGCGCCACGCACAGCGACGCGATCCGCGGAAGAAGTCTTCTTCGTTGCGATGAGGTTGCCCCCGTCCATGACCATGCTGCGGAAGTCCAGATTGATCGCATTCGGATCCCCGCCGCTCGCCTTCACCGCATCTGCTTGGCTGGCGCGCAGCTTGTCCTCCACCTGCCCGAGCGCGCTGACGACTTCCGTATTGCCCGGATCGTGCTGGAGGATGAACTCATACTCCAGCAGCGCACCGGAAAACTGCGACAGCTCCATGTACGTGTCCGCCAGCCGGCGTGCGATGTTGAGCCCCTCGGTGAACTGCCCGAGCTTGAAGTAGGCCTCCTTCAGGATCTCCATGCTCTGGGTATCCTGTGGATTTGCCTGCGTGATGACGTCGAACATCTCGATCGTCTGGCGCAGTTGCTCCTGCTCGTCGGCGGAGAGTGCTTGGGTTGGGGTGGCTTCGATCGCGGGCATTTGCGAAAATGACATAGCGGAAACCGTGCCTCGCATCGTGGCGGATGGTCCGCAGGCGAAAAATAAATTGCCCGGCGTGGCGATGCGCCCTATCTCAGCCGCGCATGAAATTTTCCCAGCATTGGTGGCGTCCCTAGACGGGCCTGCCGCGTCTCTTCAGGCGCGGCGGTCGTCGCCACCGTGCGTCGCCTTCCTCCGGCCCGATGATTCAGAGACCGAATCACCGGGCCTTTTCATTTTCACCACCCGCCTTTCACACACCCGATGATCAGCCAGTTCAAATACAACGCCGACGGACTCATCCCCGCCATCGTGCAGGACGCAAAAAGCAAGCGCGTGCTCATGATGGCATGGATGAACGAGCAGAGCATCCGCATGACGCTCGAAAAAAACCTGATGGTCTATTTCAGCCGCTCACGGCAGAAATACTGGGTGAAAGGCGAGACGAGCGGCAACGTGCAGCGCGTCGTGAAATGGGCCGTGGACTGCGACAAGGACACGCTGCTCTTTGAAGTCGAGCAGACCGGCGGTGCGTGCCACACGGGATACGAGTCGTGCTTTTTCCAAGAGCTGGATGAGCACGGTCAGCCGAAGCCGATCGGGGAGCAGCCGCTGTTTGATGCGGCGAAGACGTATGGCAACTGAGGCAATGTGACTGGTGACTGGTGACTGGTGAACGGTGACTAGTTCCAGACCAACAGCCGCTCACAGAATCCCACCAGTCACTTCTCACCAGTCACCAGTCACAAAAAATGACCACCCATTTCACTCCCGATCCCGCGACCTTCCGCACGCTCGCGCAGCAGGGCAACCTCATCCCCGTCCACGCGGAGTTCATCGCCGATGCCGAGACTCCCGTCGGCGCATTCGCGAAGCTCGACGATGGCGGCTACACATTCCTTTTCGAGTCTGTGGAAAAGAGCGAGCAGACGGGGCGCTACTCGTTCGTAATTGTCGGCCCGCGCGTCGTGATGGAGAGCAACGGGCGCACGATCCGCATCACCGAGGACGGCGCGACGCGCGAGCTTCAGTCGGAAAAGGATCCGCTCGCGGATCTGGAAAAATACATGTCGCGCTTCCGCTACGTGCCGCTGCCGGACGAGCCGGCGGAATTCCGCACGCGCTTCTTCGGCGGCGCGGTCGGCTACCTCGGCTACGACATCGTGCGCTTCTTCGAGCCCTCTGTGCCTGCGGCGAAAGGCGATCAGCTCGGCCTGCCCGAGAGCCTCTTCGTCCTCGCGGAGACCGTGCTCATCTTCGATCACCTCAAGCGCCGTCTGCGCATCGTCGCGAATGCCTTTGTCCAGGGTGACGCAGACGCAGCTTATGCACGCGCGACGAAAATGATCGCTGACATCGCCGCGAAACTCGCGAAGCCGAACCAGCTCCCGCCATTTCCGATCACCCCGCCGCCGCCGCCCGCCGCTGCGACGAGCAACACCACGCGCGAGGAATTCCACGCGATGGTCCGCAAGGCGCACGAATACATCCACGCGGGCGACATCTTCCAGGTCGTGCCCTCGCAGCGATTCACGACGGACTACACCGGCGACCCGCTCACGCTCTACCGCGCGCTGCGATTCGTGAATCCGTCGCCGTACATGTTCTGCATGAAATTCCCCGCGGCGCAGGGACGCGCCGCGTTCAGCTTCGTCGGCAGCAGCCCCGAGGTGCATGTGCGTGCCGTGAACGGCAAAATCGAAATCCGCCCCATCGCCGGCACCCGCAAACGCGGCGCGACTCCCGCCGAGGACGACGCGAATGCCGCCGAACTCCTCGCCGACCCGAAGGAGCGCGCCGAGCACCTCATGCTCGTGGACCTCGCCCGCAACGACGTGGGCCGCGCGAGCGAATTCGCCAGCGTTAAGGTGAACGACTTCATGATCATCGAGCGCTACTCGCACGTCATGCACATCGTCAGCAACGTCGAGGGCCGCCTGCGCCCCGACTGCTCCGCCTACGACGTGATGCGCGCAACCTTCCCCGCCGGCACCGTGAGCGGCTCGCCGAAAGTCCGCGCCATGCAGGTCATCGCCGAGTTGGAAAAATCCAAGCGCGGCGTCTATGCCGGCGCCGTCGGCTACTTCGGCTTCGATGGCAACAGCGACTCGTGCATCGCGCTCCGTACCGTCGTGCTGAAGGACGGAAAAGCCCATGTGCAAGCCGGTGCCGGAGTCGTCGCCGACAGCACTCCCGAGGGCGAATACGTCGAGACCGTGAACAAGGCGATGGGCATGATGGCCGCGATCGCCCGCGCAAACCAGAGTGCTCAGTGCTCAGTTGTCAGTGCTCAGTCAGCATCGGCGACACGCAGAACTGAAAACTGAGCACTGAGCACTGAGCACTGAGCACTGAACACTGAGCACTGAACACTGAGAACTCCTGACAAACCATGTTGCTCGTCATCGATAACTACGACTCCTTCACCTACAACCTCGTCCAATATTTCGGCGAACTCGGCGCCGATCCGCTCGTGAAGCGGAACGACGAAATCAAGCCCGACGAAATCGCCGCGCTGAAGCCCGAGCGCATTTGTATCTCGCCCGGCCCTTGCACGCCGAACGAAGCGGGCATCTCGTGCGAAGTCATCCGCCGCTTCGGCCCGACGGTGCCGCTGCTCGGTGTGTGCCTCGGCCACCAGAGCATCGGCCACGTGTATGGCGGCGACGTCGTGCGCGCGGGCCGCCTCATGCACGGGAAGACCTCGCCGATTCATCACAACGGCACCGGCGTCTTCGCCGGGATTCCGTCGCCCTTCGAGGCCACGCGCTACCATTCGCTCCTCGTGAAGCGGGAGACATTTCCCGCGGTTCTCGAAATCACCGCGTGGACTGAAGAGCAGGAAATCATGGGCCTGCGCCACCGCGAATTTCCGATCCACGGCGTGCAGTTCCACCCCGAGAGCATCCTCACACTCGAAGGGAAGAAGCTGCTGAAAAATTTCCTGAACCTCTGACAGCGACTACCGGAGATCCTCCGGCGCGTTCCAGTTTGTAAAAAACGGGGTTTCTTTCTCCGTGACCGAAAGAATCACCGCAAGTTGAGCCGACTCAAGTTTTCGGACGAAGGTTTCGAGTTTGAATTCCCCGGCGCGGAGGCATTCGTCGGCGATGGCCAGTGCGGTGCGGGGATAGATGCCTGCGAGCGGTTCGATATTTGTAGTCGCCGACGAAAGGAGGCGGGCGCTTTCAATCCTTTCGGATTTCGGATTTCGGATTGCGGGTTGAGAATCAGCCCGCCGCCGTCGTCCGTCGGCGGCTACGGAGGGGATGATGCCCTTCGCGGTGCGCTGCGAATCTTCGACGAGCGAGCGGAGGAAGGCCGCGGTCATCGCGGGCATGTCCACGGCGAGGACTAGCAGGCGATCGCTCTTGCAGCGGCGCAGTGCGGTGGCGATGCCGCCGAGCGGGCCGCAGCCGGAGAATTCGTCGGGGAGGATTTCGACTCCGCATCCGGCATACGGGCCGTCGCTTTTTCCTGAAATGAAAAGCTCCGCGGGCTCCGTCGCGCGGAGCACGGCGAGCTGGCGCTGCCAGAGCGGCTCGCCGTTCACGGGCAGCGCGGATTTGTCGCGGCCCATGCGCGACGATTTTCCACCGGCGAGCAGCACTGCGGCGTGTGACATGAATTCCGTTTGAGCGCACGGGCGCGACGACGCAAGCTTTGCGCCATGCGCATCCGCCACATCTTCATCAGCCCCGGCCACAATTTCGTGGGACACCACGGCAAGCCGCCGAGCGAGAATCCAACCCTTGATGTGCGCGAGGCGCGGATGCTCGCGGGGCGGGGGATCGAGGGCGACCGGTATCTCGACTTCAAGGACGACTACAAGGGGCAGGTCACGTTTTTCGAGTGGGAGGTGTATGAGCGGATGATCGAAAAATTCAGCGTGATCGGAAAGGGGGCGGAAATTTTCCGGCGCAACATCATCACCGAGGGCGTGGATTTGAATTCGCTGATCGGCATCGAGTTTGAAGTCCAGGGCGTGCGTTTCCTCGGTACGCAGGAGAGCGCGCCGTGCCACTGGATGAATGAGGTTTTCGCCGAAGGCGCGGAGGAGGCACTGAAGGGGCACGGCGGGCTGCGCGCGAAAATCCTGTGCGATGGCGTGCTGCGGGTCTCGTAGCCGAGCTTGTCAAAGGGCGGGCGCTTTTTCCGCGCGATGGATCAGTGGCGCAACGATCAGCCCGCGCTTTCACAAGCGCGGCTACAGTGAGCTTGCCCCGCTCACACCTAACCCGTCATCCTGCGCGCGATGAAACGCATCCTCTTCTCCCTACTCTCGCTCGCCGTCGCCGCTGTCGCCGGTGATTTCCAAGGCACCGCCGGGCTTCAGCTCTACAGCCTGCGCGATATTTTCCGGCCCGATCCCGCGGCGGCGCTCGATAAGACGAAGGCGCTCGGTTTCACCGAGGTGGAAACTTTCAACAACCCGACGCCTGTTCCCGCGGAGCTGCGGAAGTTGCTCGATGCGCGCGGGCTCAAGGCGGTGAGCGGGCACTTCGGATACGATTTGTTCGAGAAGGATCTGCCGAAGGTAATTGAATCCGCAAAGGCGCTCGGCATCGCGTATGTCGGCATCGCGTGGATTCCGCATGAGATCGCAAACTTCGGCATGGCGGATGCCACGAAAGCCGCGGACAACTTCAACAAATGGGGCGCGGAACTCGCGAAGCACGGGCTGAAATTTTTCTACCACTGTCACGGCTACGAATTCAAACCCGTGGCCGAGGGCGAAAAGAAAACCTTCATGGACGTGCTGATGGAAAAGACCGATGCGAAGACCGTCGCTTTCGAGATGGACATCTTCTGGGTCGTGCTGCCCGGCGCGGATCCCGTGCACTATCTCTCTACGTATCCCGGCCGCTGGCCGCTCGTGCATCTCAAGGACATGTCGAAAAAAGTGCGCCTCGGCGTGATGACCGGCAAGCTCTCCACGGAGTTCGACGTGACACTCGGCACCGGCCAGATGAACTGGCCCGCTATCCTCTCCGCCGCCGCGAAGTCCGGCGTGAAGCACTATTTCATCGAGGACGAGAGCCCCGCTGCGCTGACGCAGATCCCCGAGTCGCTGAAATATCTCCAGTCGCTGAAGTAGGCGCGCCATGGCGCTGTCCACATCGCCGCTGCTGCTGGATCGGGTTCCGTTCTGGCTCATTGCCGCGATCAATGTCGGCGCAAATTTTCTCTTCGGCGCGCTCTACCATTTCCTCGCCATCCACTGGCCGGAGCACGGCCTCGTGGCACCGACTGCCGGTGAGATCATCCACTGGTATGATTACCTCTACTTCTCTTTCGTCACGCAGGCGACGATCGGCTACGGCGATTACCAGCCGCTCGGCTTTTCGCGCCTCGTCGCGTGTGTGCAGGCGGCGGTCGGCATCGTGTCAGTCGGATTGCTCGTCGCGAAAATCACCACGACATCCATCTCGCGCTATAACCTTCTCCGCAAGGAGGCGTGCGACGACTGGGTGGACATCGTCCGCCAGCGTGACGGCCACGTCGAAGTCGGAATTCTCCATCTCGACTGGCGCAACGGCAGCTTGGAATTCACCGGGCACAACTACAGCCCGCTGGGCATCCTCGTGGACTCCTTCCATTCGCACCTGCTCGAGGACGACTGGCCGCGCAGCCTCACCTTCCGCTACACGAGCCACGACACCGGGCCCGATTACGCCGAGGGCTACCTCACGATCTGGATGCACGCGCCGAAAGGCGGACGCCCCACGGCATTCTCAGCGAGCGTGCGGGACAACATCAAACCTGACATCAAGCCCGTCATCCGCGGCTGGCGCGTCGAGCCCGAGGAGCGCGAGCTTCTGAGGAAAATCAACAAGCCGCACCACAACCGCGAGGTGATCGAATACTTCCTGAAAAAGTATCTCCCGCACCTCCCCGAAGTCCCCGGCCCCGGCCTGCCCGCGCCGGCCTTCCCGCCACGCGGAAAAGACGACGCCTCGTGGCCGCGCGAATAACGTAGCCGCGCTTGTGAAAGCGCGGGCTGATCCTGCGTCGTGAGAAAAGAGTGCCTGCGCTTTTACAAGCGCAGCTACGAAGGCAGCAACTCGGCGACCATCGCCTTTTCTTCCTGAAGTTCCTTCACCGTCGCATCAATCTTCGAGCGGCTAAAATCATTCACCGGCACGCCTTGCACGATCTCCCACTCGCCGGGCACGGGCACGCGGATCGGGAAGCTGCAGATGAGGCCCTTCTCGATGCCGTAGTCGCCGCGCGAGCACACGGCCACGCTCGTCCATTCGTTCGACGCGGGCGGGCAGAGGATGGAGCGCGCGGTGTCAATCGCCGCATTCGCCGCGCTCGCCGCGCTGCTCAGGCCGCGGGCCTTGATGATCGCCGCGCCGCGCTGCTGCACGGTGCTGATGAATTCGCCCTTCAGCCACGCCTCGTCCTTGATCACATCCGGCGCGAACCGCGTGCCGATGCGCGTGTTGTAGAAATCGGGATACATCGTTGAGCTGTGGTTGCCCCAGATGGCGAGGTTCGTCACCTCGGTCACGTCCACGCCCGCCTTCTTCGCGAGCTGCGTCTTGGCGCGATTTTCGTCGAGGCGCGTCATGGCAAACCAGCGGTCCGCCGGCACGTCCTTCGCGTTGTTCATCGCGATCAGGCAGTTCGTGTTGCACGGATTTCCCACGACGAGAATGCGCACATCCTTCGCCGCATTCGCCTGGATGGCCTTGCCCTGGCCGATGAAAATCTTGCCGTTGATGCCGAGCAAATCCTTGCGCTCCATGCCCTGCTTGCGCGGCACGCTGCCGACGAGCATCGCGAGATTCACGCCGCGGAAACCTTCGTTGAGATCCGCTGTCGCCACGATGCCCTTGAGCAGCGGGAACGCGCAGTCATCCAACTCCATCACCACGCCGCCGAGCGCGGGGAGTGCGGGTTCGATTTCGATGAGGTGCAAAATGACCGGCTGGTGCGGTCCAAAGATCGCGCCCGACGCGATGCGGGGCAGGAGTGAATAACCGATTTGGCCGGCGGCGCCGGTGACTGCGATGCGGATTGGTGGTTTCATGGAAAGTGGGCGCGAACGACAACACGCCGGTGAAATTTTGCAAGCGCCGGGACTGGAAAGTCCCGGCTACCAATGCTGCAACCGCCGCTGCCAGGTGCGCGGACGCGGCGTCGGTAGGCGGGGCTTTCCAGCCCCGGCACGCAGAGCGATCGGCCCAGTGTCGCTTCATTCCCCTCTTGTATCCGTGCGTGGTCGGGGTTGTCTTCGCATCCGATGTCACCCCGCATTTTTCTGCTGAACGTCCTGCTGTGCCCCGCGATCTCATTCGCCGACGATGTGCCGGCGGTGGGCGGCAAGCCGGGGCACTCGACACATGGCGAAGCGTTTGACGAGGGGCCGCGGCAGGCGGCGGTGCTGATGCGCGGGATGGGCAATGTGAGCTTTCCGATCACGGCGGCGAATGCCGACGCGCAGAAATTCTTCGACCAGGGTATCGCGCAGCTCCATGGGTTTTGGTACTATGAGGCGGAGCGATCATTCCGGCAGGCGGCGAAGCTCGATGACACCGCACCGATGCCCTACGTGGGCATGGCGCTCGCGAACGTGAACAACGAGAAGCGCTCGGTGGAATTCATGAAGCAGGCGGTGTCGCGCCGCGCAAAGGCGACGCCGCGCGAGCAGCTCTACATTGACGGATACAGCGCGTATTTTTCCCCGGGAAAAAAGGACGACAAGAACGGTGATGCGAACAAGGCGCGGCGCACGGCGCTGGTGAAGGTGCTGGAAAAAATCGTGTTCGAGTTCCCCGACGACCTCGAGGCGAAGGCGTTCCTCGTTTTCCAAGTGTGGGACAACGCGCAGCACGGGATGCCCATCAGCAGCCACACGGCGCTGGCGGCGCTGGCGGGCGAGGTGCTCGCGAAGAATCCGATGCACCCCGGCGCGCATCATTATCTCATCCATCTTTGGAACCATCAGGACGACCGGCGCGCGCTGAAGAGCGCGGCGGTCGGCGGGCAGGCTGCGCCGGGCGTCGCGCACCTGTGGCACATGCCGGGGCACACATTCACGGCGTTGAAGCGCTACGGCGAGGCCGCGTGGCAGCAGGAGGCGTCGGCGCGCACGGACCACGCGTTCATGATCGAGACGCGGCTCATGCCCGAGCAGATCCACAACTACGCGCACAACAACGACTGGCTCGTGGAAAACCTCGGCTACATCGGCCGCGTGAGCGACGCGATCGATCTCGCGAAGAACATGATCGAGCTGCCGCGCATCGGCCCGCGCACCGCGACCGGCGGCAAGCCGTCGCACGGCGGATTCAAGATGGGACGCGACCGGCTTACCGCGGCGCTCATCGCGTGGGAGCGCTGGGACGAATTGCTCGCGCTCGATGGCGGCGCGTACATGCCGCCGCTCGACGACACGAACGAGGAGGCCGAACGTCTGCGCCTGACTGGCACCGCGGCATTCCTCACCGGCAACAAGGCGCTCGGCGAAGCGAAGACCGACGCCATCCGCACATGGCTCGAAAATGTGAAGGCCGAGCGCGCAAAAAAATCCGCCGAAGCCGAGGCCGCGGCGAAGAAGGCCAACAAGCCGGAGGACAAAATGGCGAAGGCGGTGACGGATGCGCAGGCGCCGTTCAAGGCGAAGATGGAGCCGTTCGAGAAGGCCGTCGCGGAGCTGGAATTTTTCCGCGCGCTCGCCGAGGGCCGCACCGACGACGCACGCAAACAGATCGGCACAGTCAACAGCGCGGGCAAGGTCCGCCTCTCGCGCCTGAACGATCTCGCCGGGGACAGCGCAAAGGCCGCGCAGATCGCGCGCGAGGCCGTCAAGGAATCCGACGGCCAGGTGCTCCCGCTCGCAAACCTCGCCGACATCCTCTGGCGCAAAGGCGACAAAAAGGACGCGCTCGACACGTTCCAAAAACTGCGCCCGCTCTGCGCGCAGGCCGATCTCGATCAGCCGGTCTTTCAGCGTCTGCGCGTGGTCGCGGATGAGCTTAAGCTCCCGGCCGACTGGCGTCCGAAACTCGACTGGCCAGCCGCCAGCGGACAGCGCCCGGACATCGCGAGCCTCGGGCCATTCCGCTGGCATCCCTACGCCGCGCCGGACTGGAGCCTGCCCGATCAGACCGGCGAGATGCGGCGCTTCAGCGACTCGAAGGGCAAGCCGACCCTCATGATTTTCTACCTCGGCAGCGGCTGCTCACACTGCATCGAGCAGCTCAATGCCTTCGGCCCGATGACGAAGGACTTCACCGACGCAGGCATCAACCTCCTCGCCGTGAGCACGGAAAAATCGGATGAGCTGTTCAAGACCTACGCGCTCGCGAAGGCTGCCGACGGATTCCCTTTCCCCATCCTCGCCGACCCGACGCTCGCGACCTTCAAGGCCTACCGCGCATACGACGACTTCGAGACGATGCCGCTGCACGGCACGTTCCTGATTGATGCCGACGGCCTCGTGCGCTGGCAGGACATCTCGTATCAGCCGTTCACGAATGCGAAGTGGCTGCTCGCGGAATCGAAGCGCCTGCTCGCACTGCCGCGCGCGGTGACGGCAAAGGCACTGACATCCAATCTCCCGGCGCAGTGATGCTTTTCGTTAGACGTTGGACGTTTGACGATTGGCGTTGAAGTCCCGCGCAGCGGAGCCGCAGAAATCAGGACGCGTGTGCGAAAACACACGGCACCTGCGGTGGGCCAAACGTTCAACGTCTAACGTTCAACATTTAGCGAGAGACAGCGTGCTTCGATTTTTCCCGCCAACTCCAACCCCGCACACCCATGAACCGCCGCACCTTCCTCGCCACCTCCGCACTCGCAGCAAGTGCCGTTTTTTCCCGCGCAGACGATTCGCCGAAGAAACGTCCGAAGCTCAAGAAGGCCGTGAACCTCGGCATGGCTGGCGGCGTTAAAGGCAGCGTGACGGACAAGTTCAAGGCGATCCGCGATGCGGGCTTCGACGGCATCGAACTGAATCTTCCCGGCGAGCTGACGGTGGATCAGATCATCGAGGCGAAAAATGCGAGCGGGCTCGAAATCGCGGGAATCATCTGCACGCCGCACTGGAGCTTCCCGCTCAGTTCGCCCGACCCGGCGAAACGCGAACGCACCGTGAACGGCCTTAACCTTGCGCTGAAACAGGGTGGCGAAATCGGCTGCAAGTGCGTGCTGCTCGTGCCGGGCACCGTCGAGAAGGATGTGACCTACGAGCAGTGCTGGACGCGCTCCATCGAGGGCATCAAGCGCTGCATCGAGACGGCGGAGAAGAGCAAGTGCGCCATCGCCGTCGAAAATGTCTGGAACCGATTCATCAACGAGCCGGTCGCGGCGAAGCGTTACCTTGAGGAGATTGGCAGCCCGTGGGTCGGCTGGCATTTCGATGTCGGCAACTGCGTCAATTTCGGCTGGCCCGAGCACTGGGTGCGCACGCTCGGGAGGCACGTCTTCAATCTCCACATCAAGGAATACAGCCGCAAGAAACGCGATGAGAAGGGGCCACACGCCGGCTTCGGCGTGGAGCTGATGGAGGGCGACAACGACTGGCCCGCGGTGATGAAGGCGCTCGATGAAACCGGCTACGAAGGCTACGGCATCCTCGAAGTCGGCGGCGGCGACGAGAAGCGGCTGAAATTTCTCGCCGAGCGGACGGACAAGATCTTTGCGAGCTGAAACGCGACGAGCGCGATCAGAGGAAGAGCTTCCTGAACAGCCAAGGCAGGATGATCATCAGCACGATGATCCCGACTGCTGCGAAGGAGAATGTCGTTTGCATGATGCGGGAGTGAAAGCGCCGCCGGGCGGGGAGTCAACGTAGGCTGGGTGAACGACCGATGGCGGATATGGCGTCGTTACGCGCCCGCAAACTGCGGGTGCGAGCGGATTGCGTGCTCGAATGCGGCGTGTTCTTCCTTGGGAATGTCGGCGGGGAATTTTGCGGCGGAGCGCGTCCACCGTCCGAGCCAGTCGTGGGCGAGGAGTTCGTGATTGCGCGGTGAGTGGAGCGCGGCGGGCGTGAGTGCGATCGTGGTGTCGGTCTTGTCCACGGTGCTGCATCCGCGCGCGACTTGGAAGCCGGCGGCCAGGAGCGAGGCGCGGACTGGCGTGGAGCAGGTGTAGGTGAAAAGTTCGACGGGGCGATGCCCGCATGCGGTGAAGATTTTTCGGAAAGCGGCGAGCGTCCACAGTGACGCGTCGGTCTTGCTCGAAAACATGTCGAAAAAAATCAGGTCGGGCGGAGCGGGAGCCGCTGGGATTTTTTCCGGGAAGTCGCCGAGGACGAGCGTCCAGCTCAGGCCCGGATGATCCGATGACTGCCAGCGGCCCGCATCGAGGATTCCGCCGACGCCTGCGTGGCGGAGGTAGGTGAATTCGCGGTTGTGCAGGAAGGCGAGCTTCAGCGGATCGAGATCGTTTTCAAAGCTGACGACATGCATCGGGCGCACGCGCTCCGTCGAGGCGAGCGCCTCGTAGCAGAGGATCGCGGACATCGCGTTCGTCGCAGCACCGAGGCCGACATCCCAGATCACGAGCGGCGCTGCGGTGTCCGCATTTTCGTCCGCGGAAATGCGCAGGCGCGCGGCGAGATGGGACTGCTCGATGTAGAGCCGCTGCGCCTCCTCCATCGGCGGTGTGCGCGAGTGCATGATCTCGCCGGAGGAAATCTGCCGGATGCTCGCGAAACCCTGCGGAGCGAAATGCACGTCGTAGTTTCCGAGGTGGAACGCCATTTTTTTCCGACGAGGCTTCTGCTTGTGGATCGGGTGATCCGCGCAGGACTCGTGCAGGAAGGCGCGCTTCTCGTGGTAGAGTTCGAGGAAGCGGTTTTCAAAAATGCTCTGCCGGATCTCGCGCATGAGCTGGTGGTAAAAGTAGAGGTTGTGCTGGCCGAGGAGCTGCCAGCCGAGGTGCTCGCCGCACTTCGTGAGGTGATGCAGGTAGGCCCGCGAGTAGCGCGCACAGGTCGGGCAGGTGCAGAGCGGATCGAGCGCGGCGTCGGAGTATTTGTACACGGAGCGCCGCAGTTGCAGGAAGCCGCGCGACGTGAATGCGGCGCCGCGCTGCGCGACCTGCGTGGGGATGATGCAATCAAACATGTCCACGCCGCGGTGCACTGCCTCGAGGATGTCGAGCGGCGTGCCGACGCCCATGAGGTAGCGCGGGCGATCGTGCGGGAGAAGTTGTGCGGTGAGTTCGCAGGTGTCCTGGCGTTCGCTGCGGCTCTCGCCGACGGCGAGGCCGCCGATGGCGAATCCATCGAACGGCATCTCCGTGAGCCCCGCCGCGCTCTCTCGCCGCAGGTTCGGAAACAGCGCGCCTTGCACGATCGCAAAGATCGCCTGAGGAGAATCGCCCCGCGCCGCAAGACTGCGCGCGGCCCAGCGTTGCGTGATCTCGAGCGCGGCGCGTGCGGTGCTTTCATCGGCAGTCGAGGGGATGCACTGGTCGAGCGCCATCATGATGTCGCTGCCGATCGCGCGCTGGGTCTCGATGCTCACTTCGGGACTGAGCATGATGCGCTTTCCGTCGAGGTAGCTTTGGAAGCTCGCGCCTTCCTCAGTCATCGTGCGCTCCTGCGACATGGAGAAAATCTGAAACCCGCCGGAATCCGTGAGCACGGAATTTTTCCAGCTCATGAATCCGTGGATGCCGCCGGTGCGCCGGAAGACTTCCGGCCCCGGTCGCAGCAGGAGGTGGTACGTGTTCGCGAGCAGGATCTGCGAACCGGCATCCTCGAGCGACTGCGTGAGCTGGCCCTTCACCGTCGCCTGCGTGCCGACGGGCATGAAGATGGGCGTGCGAACTTCATTGTGCGCGGTGTGCAGGGTCGCCGCGCGCGCGTGTGTGCCCGTGGCGGTCGCCTCGACGCGGAATCTCAGCCTTGAGTTGCTCATCGGTGCAGTCCGCAAAATGTGGCGCGCGTGTGGAGTCGGAAGATCATCGGCGGACACCGATAGCAGACTCGCCGCCGTGCGCCACTGCCGGTCGTGGTGCGGACGCGATTGTCCACATGGCCCGCCAATCGGCGGGCAAGAGTGTCCGCATCACGTCCTGCTCACGCTGCGGAGGCATGGCGGCCCGCGCCTTTCGGTCGCGGTCGCAAATGCCGGCGGCGGGCGAACGCCGCCGGCATTTGCGACCGCGTGCGATGCCTGATTCACCGCGATGACATCGTGGTGCTCGAAGGCGCGTAATCGTCCGCCGATGCGATGGGCGGCGGTGTCCGCAAGGTGAGCTATTCCGCTTGCAGTGTGAGGGAAACGTCCGGGCGGATGGCACGGCATTTGCAATTCTTCGCGCAAATTTTCTCACCGCAAGGACACGACATTTTTTCTTCCCGCATGGTATCCGATCCAACGCAGCACCCCGGCGAGCCCGTTGGCACAGAGGCACCCGCCGAGGCGAGTCCGGTGCTCATGATGGTGTGTCCGTCGTGCCAGAAGCCGACGGCGCTGAACTTCATGTGGTACAGCAGCGCGACCGAGCGCATGTGCCTCGTGTGCCATCATCGGAAGCAGGCGGAAAAGGAGAAGGGCGTGCAATGTTCCGGTGTGCAGCTCACCAGCGGAGGGGCCGGTCGGGGCGCGATGCTTCTGAAACTCGGCGGGATGCTCACGGGCGGATTTGCGCTCGTGGTGGGCCTGATCTGGCTGCTCTACAAGCCGCATCCGCTGACACCACCGCCGCTGCCGCCGATGACGGAAAAGGAAAAGGTTGCCGCGCGGGCGGGCAAGGCGCGCAGGAATGCGGCGCGGGCCCTGATCGCTGCGAGTGAGAACGCGGCCTCGGGCGCTGACACCGAAAAGAAGGACGGAACGTCCGGCCTCAAAAAACGAGATCCGCAGAGCCTCATGATCGCAAGCGATGGCAAACCGGGCAAGACCGAGCGCATGGCAGCGAAGGTTGATGCGATCATCTCGGAGCTTCCGGTGGGCCCTCCTGACTAACACATTTCCAAGTTATCGAAGCGGAGTGAGTTGCAAACCCAGCGCGGCAGCCTGTTTTTCCAGGTTTTTGCGCTGGCGGGCGAGGCTTGACGGGGTCGTTTTGAAGGCGGTTTCTTCGTCATACTCGGTTTGGTTGAAGATCATCCCGTAGATGATGCGCCCGAGTTTGTGCGCTCCCGCTGTGAGCCCTTCGGCTTTGCCCAGGCGCCCTTTGATTCGCCGGCTGTATTGTCCCATTTTCGTGTCGCTCTTGCTCAGCCCAAACACTCCAAGCCTCAGCGCCCGCGCCAGCCGGCTTCGCACTTTGCGCGTTTTGGCTTTGAGCACTTTGCCGCCGCTCACCCGGTTGTCGGGGCATACTCCCATCCATGAACTGAACGCTTCGGGGCTGCGGAACGCCTTGAGCAGGTCCGCCCGCGGGCCGACTTCGCTCATGAGGATCGAGATCACGTTCGCCCCGAGCCCGGGCACGGCGCTCAGGTCCACCCCGTAAAACCGCCACCCTTGTTCAAAGATGATTTTCTCCACGCTGTTTTTGCCCGTCCGCTTTTGTTTGCCGGGCCCTCCGGGCAGCGGGGCTTCGGTGTGCGGTTTGACTTTGGCGGCCAGGGCGCTGATTTGCACGTCGCATTCGCCGATGGCGCTCTGGAGTTGTTTCCACGCCGTCTGGCATTGGCGTAAAACGAACAGGTATTCCTCCCGGTAGCTGCCCTTGAGGGCTTCGACGATGTCGCTCTCCTTGCTCCGGCAACGCTTGTCGCGCAGCCGGGCG